>JAHDEE010000438.1 GCA_020629005.1 Chitinophagales bacterium | reverse complement strand
TTTTGGATTCGTTAAAATCTTCAAATTGTAAAAAGACAATGTAGTTTCCATTGTTAAGATTGGAGAGATCAAATCGATTCTGCGGACTCAGATCATTCCCATCTCTTTGCAGTACCAATTTACCTTGCATATCAAAGATGGCCATGGTTTGAGGCATTAGACTCGAAGGGCTAAAGTCCAGATTCACGGGGCCATCCGAGGGGTTAGGGTATATGCTCCAATCAGAGACTTGAGGGATCTCTTGCCGTTCATAAACCGATTTCTTGCCTGAACAAGACCATTGTTCCCCTATTTGTGTGAACCCATAGGCAGCAACACAATCGTAATTTGCCGAATTTGTGCAGTAGAGTGTTCCATCCTGAAAATAGAGACTAGCACTTCCTGCAGTGCTTACCAAAATATAGGAGTAGGGACCTGATACGTACTCCGTTACAGCATCTCCTCCAGCACAGTCACTGAAATCAATGAGATTTTCCAACCAGCTAAAGTTTTCAAAGGGACCTCCTTCTTCAGGTGGCGTGACTGGTTCACCATCCTCTCCGCAAATCCAGGTGTCTGTGGGACTTCCTAATCCATAGGCATTCGCACAATCATAGGAAAGGGTATTGCTGCAATAGAAGGTGCCGTCTTGGTAGTACATCAGCGTCTGTGAGTTGCTGGTAACGAAGACGAAAGAGTATGCCCCGAGATCATAGACTTCTACCATGTCTCCGGCAGAGCAGTTGTTGAGATTGATGCTAGAACTTAGCCAAGGATAAGTGTTAAAGATTTCAGAGTTGCTTTCTCCTTCACCCTCTTCCCCAGCTTCACCACAATCTCCGGCATTGTTAAGTGTTTGATCAGCTTGAGAGAGATTGTAGATATCGAGGCAATTATAAGCTGCACCATCCGTGCAGTATAGCGTGCCATCTTCAAAGTATAAGGTGCCTCCATTGCTATCGAGCACATAGACAAACTCATAGCTTCCCAAATCATAGGAAGTAACGGTGGCATTACAGGCATCTTCCAAAACCTCACCCAGCCACTCATATCTGGCCAACAGTTCGATTGGGTCTGCGGTCTTCTGAATACCAAGTGGATTGGACAACTCAAAGCAGCCATCGAGCAAGGTAGCGTTGTTACCAACAAAGGCTCCTGTTAAGCCTTCAGATTCGAAGCTCAGGTGCCAGATATAAATGAAGCCTGGATCGGAACCCTCGAAATTGAAGGGTGGGCTAGAAGCCAGGTCCAATATTTCGAAATTGGCATCGGTGATCACCCAAAGGCTGTTAGACCCAAGGTTACCAGTCAGGTTCACATCCACAATGTCATCGATGCCATCCAAGGTATATATCTCAGTCGGATCGTTGGTGCTGATGTTTCCACCGGCGACATTACAGGGGATGTTGCATAGCTCTTCTTCCACAATGACATTGTAGGTGACTCCGAAACTTGCATTGAGGCAGAACGCCTCAAAGGTGTTCTCCGGAGGTCCAGTGACACAGCTTGCTCTATAGCTTGTACTTTCAGTTGGATTAACAGTAAAGAACCGTCCCGTAGCGTCATAGTCGTATGACGTCGTATCATTGAACACAAGAGCAAGTAATACTACATTGTCGCACCATGGAGCATTGTCGGGCAAAGGTTCACTACCTATCTTCTCATTGATCCCCTTTACTGGGTATAGATTGACAGGCTCACCAGGACATGTGTAGATATTGTACACTGCCTCACCACAGCAAAAGCTATTGATCGGTGGGTTGATATGATTCTGGTCTTGACAATTGGTTCCATTGCCTGCATCGAAACAGACAAAGCTTCCATCGGCTCTAAAAATCATTATAGCTTCCTTTTCTGCAGATGAGATGCTTAGGATGTTACTGCCTTCTGGTCCTACACGTTCATCGATTCTTATACCGATGCATTTGTCTTGATCCACATAGCCTTTGAGCCAGGGATAAGTTTCAAAGAAGTAGTCGCCGGTCGAGGCGCAATTCTGAGCTTGAACACATAGGCATGGAATGGCCAAGGCAATCAGCAGAACTAGCGTCGTAGATTGCCAGCGTCTCAAATAATTAAACAGTTTCATTGATTTGATTTGGTAGTGAATAAATTTATGGACCCTACCAGACATTTGGGTGGCTGCTGATTTAGAGTTACAATGGGAATATGCAGATTGCTGAGGAATGGTTGCTTTTGATTACTGATTACTGATGACTGATTGCCGATGACAGATTGCCGATGGCGGAATTCAGAGTATTGGGTCAGTAGAGCGGGGTCTGAAAGCGAGTAGAAGTGATGGCGATGTATCGAAAGTTTCTGTCGATTGCACCTAGCTAAACTCCAAGGCAGAGCAATTGCCAAAGAAAAAAGGGGCTACTCATTTCGAGTGGCCCCTTTCTTCACTTTAGGTTTATGTAATCTTAACACAATACACTGCGTGCCCTGTGCACAATCAACTTATTTCTTCTTCAAGATATTCATCCCAATGTCGAGTAGATCATCC
>JAHDEE010000143.1 GCA_020629005.1 Chitinophagales bacterium | reverse complement strand
GCCACTGGCGGGGGCTCCGACCTTAGGAGGAGACCACGGCAGTGGATACACGAAGCGGGCAGATGGTAGTACCATTGAAATGGACAGCGGGAAGACCCTTTCCAGGAGGGGGTTTGTTTCGCTCCTAAAATCTTTATTCCCAATAAAAAAGGCGAATTTTGCGGACCTCTTGCCGGATTGGAAGGAAAGTATTCGGTTGTTGGAATTTTTTTTGGGAAGATTGACTTATCCACACATCATTAACATATAGACAGATACATGGAACATCAGGGTTTTAAGCAGCTTGAAAAGCTTGATTTGGTGGCGATAGATCAGGAAGTGTTGGCTTATTGGAAGGAGCATAAGGTATTTGAGCGCAGTATTAGTGAGAAATCTGCTGAGAAGCCATTTGTGTTTTATGAGGGGCCGCCCTCTGCCAATGCCAGACCGGGAATACATCACGTGCTGGGTAGGGCGATTAAGGATATATTTTGTCGCTACAAGACGCTGAAGGGTTATCAGGTGAATCGGAAAGGCGGTTGGGATACGCATGGCTTGCCGATTGAGCTGGCGGTGGAGAAGCGACTTGGGATTACGAAGGAGGATATCGGGAAGACGATTACTGTAGAAGAATACAATGCCAAGTGCCGCTCTGAGGTGATGAAATATAAGGACCTGTGGGATGAGCTGACGCAGAAGATGGGTTATTGGGTGGATCTGGAGGACCCTTATGTTACGTTTACCAATGAGTATATCGAGTCGCTTTGGGCGATGCTGAAGCGGCTTTATGATAAGGGGCTGATGTATAAGGGTTATACAGTACAGCCCTTTTCGCCTGCTGCGGGTACGGGACTGAGTTCGCATGAGCTGAACCAGCCGGGTACTTACCGGAATGTGAAGGATGTATCCGCTACTGCTCAGTTCAAGATGGTGGATGAGGATGCGTTTTTTCTGGCCTGGACAACGACTCCCTGGACATTGCCGTCGAATACAGCATTGGCGGTTGGAAAGAAGGTGGATTATGTAAAGGTGAAGACTTTTAATCCATACACACATCTGCCGGTGACGGTAATTCTGGCCAAAGATGCTTTGCCGAAGTACTTTAAGATGGAGCTTCAGGGCGAGGATTTGGCTGGCTATGAGGCAGGCAGCAAATCGATTCCTTTTCAGGTCGTTGAGGAAATGAAGGGTGCGGATTTGGAAGGCATGCGCTACGAGCAATTATTGCCTTATGTGCAGCCGGAAGATGGAGATGCATTTAAGGTCGTGATAGGGGACTTTGTTACGACCGAAGACGGTACTGGGATCGTTCATATTGCGCCAAGTTTTGGTGCAGATGATATGAGAATGTCCAAAGTTTATGGCCTTGGTTCGTTGACTTTAGTAGACAAGCAGGGCAAATTTTTGGACAGCGTAGGAGAGTTTGCGGGCAGATATGTGAAGAACTATCGAGATGATGAAGATTATGTTGATGTTAATATTGACATATCTGTGAAGCTGAAAAAGGAGAACCGTGCATTCAAGGTAGAAAAGTACGAGCACAACTATCCTCACTGCTGGAGAACGGATAAGCCGATTGTGTATTATCCGCTGGACAGTTGGTTTATCAAAACTACAGCCTGTAAAGACAGGCTGGTTGAGCTGAATAAGAGCATCAATTGGAAGCCTGGTTCTACGGGTACTGGTCGCTTTGGGAAGTGGCTGGAGAGTCTGGTGGATTGGAACCTTTCCAGGAGTCGTTTTTGGGGTACACCCCTTCCGATTTGGCGCACCGAAGATGGTAGCGAGGAGATCTGTATTGGCTCTATAGCTGAGCTACAAGCGGAGGCGCAAAAGGCGATCGATGCAGGTATGATGGATGCCATTGATTGGGCGACTTTTGACTTGCATAAGCCGATGGTAGACAAGGTCGTACTAGTAAGCAGCAAGGGGGAGAAAATGCTGCGGGAGCCGGATTTGATTGATGTTTGGTTTGACTCTGGTGCCATGCCTTATGCGCAGTGGCATTACCCTTTTGAGAATCAGGAAATATTTGAAAGAAACTTCCCGGCTGACTTTATTGCCGAGGGGGTAGATCAGACCAGAGGATGGTTTTATACGCTGCATGCCTTGTCTACTATGTTGTTCGATTCTGTGTCCTTTAAGAATGTCGTATCTAATGGACTTGTATTGGACAAGAACGGCGTGAAAATGTCCAAAAGGTTAGGAAATGGGGTTGACCCATTTGAGACACTTGAAAAACATGGTGCGGACGCGACACGTTGGTATATGATTTCAAATGCTCAGCCCTGGGATAACTTAAAATTTGATATAGCGGGATTACAAGAAGTTCAGCGAAAGTTTTTTGGCACGCTTTTTAATGTATACGGTTTCTATACGCTATATGCGAATCTGGACAAATTTGCTTACCGGGAGGCCGAAATTGCTTCGGACAAACGACCGGAAATAGATAGATGGATTTTGAGCATGTTGCATTCACTGGTAAAAGAGGTGGATGATCATTATGCAAATTATGAGCCCACCCGGGCTGCGAGATCTATCAGCGAATTCGTAGATCGACATTTGAGCAACTGGTATGTAAGACTTTGCAGGAGACGATTCTGGAAAGGGGAATATACTGAGGATAAAATCTCGGCTTATCAAACGTTGTACACTTGTCTGGAATTCATCACTCAGTTAATATCTCCAATTTCTCCATTCTTCTCCGACTATTTGTTCCGAGAGCTGAACAATGTAGCCAGGAAACAGGATACTGATTCCGTGCATCTATCGGACTTCCCGACAGCGGATGAATCTTTGATCGATGCGGCCCTTGAGGAACGAATGCGAATGGCGCAGGACTATTCTTCGATGATTCTCTCTTTGAGGAAGCGTGAGAAGATTAAGGTTCGTCAGCCATTGTCAAAGATTCTCATACCGATATCAAGTGCGGAGCAGCAAGCTCAAATAGAGAAGATTGCAGATCTCGTACTTGCAGAGGTAAATGTAAAGGAAATTGAATACGTCAGCGATACCAGTGGATTGGTGACAAAGAGCATCAAACCGAATTTCAAGGTGCTTGGCAAAAAAGCCGGCCCATTGATGAAAGAGGCAAAAGCGGCGATTGAAGATATGGATCAGGAAGCTATTGCAGCTATTGAGGCAGATGGCAACTATGATCTAAAGCTGGAAGGGGGAAGTAACCTCACCTTGGGTCTGGAGGATGTCGTGATCGGCTCCGAAGACATAAAGGGATGGTTGGTATCCAGCGAAAACGGCCTTACCGTTGCACTGGATGTGAATCTTGATGAGCAACTTGTAATGGAAGGCCTGGCAAGAGAATTTATTAACAAACTTCAACGACTGAGAAAAGAACGAGGATTTAATGTTACTGATCGAATAAGCCTGGTGGTGGAAAAGAATGACCAATTGCAGACAGCGGTTGAGTCCTTTGAGGAGTATATTTGTAATGAGCTGCTAGTACAGGAATTGCGTTTTGTCGAGAGCTTAACCGAAGGGGAATCGGTAGACATCAACGGAATTATTGTAAAAGTAGATGTGCAGGTAGTCAGCACTTGATCAAGGATTGAGAATCTTCCTTTTTGAGGTTAGCATTTTACACAAAAATTATGAACATGGCTATCGAGAATGCACCCGAAAAAATCGTCCGTTATGGCGAAGATGATCTACAAGAGTTCAAAGAACTCATTACCGCTAAGCTGCAGCAATCAAGGGAAGAATTCAAACACTACCAGGAACAAATTAAGACCTTTAGTCTGAGGAATAAGAAGAACTATAGTGGGCTGGAAGACGGCTCCGAAACGATGGAGAAAGAATACTTAAACCAAATGGCCGGAAGAATGGTGCATTATATGAAGCATCTGGAAGGCGCATTGGCAAGGATAGAAAATAAGACTTATGGCATCTGTCGAAAGACCGGGAAGCTGATCAATAAGCAGCGACTGCTGCTTGTACCTCATGCGACCCTTAGCATCGATGCTAAGAGAAATGCCTAGCGACGGCGGCTTTTCTCTACAATTACTTTTTCACTACACTCCTATTAGAAGATGTTGTAACGGGCATCTGGGAGCAAGCAGGAATTCATTCCTGCTTTTTTTATGCGATATGGTTGGCGATTTTGTGGTAAATTTGGAGCCTGCATGGGGTTCTGCTCCTATCAGCTGACTAGTTTTTATCGAATACAATTACACTTTTGAGAGGCATTCACGCGGTACTGGTGATTCTGGTAGTCCTGTTTTTGGACCAGAGTTTAAAGATTTGGGTGAAGACCCATATGGCCCTTGGCGACGAGTTTAAGATTTATTTTGATTGGTTTCGAATTCACTTTACAGAGAATCCCGGAATGGCCTTTGGATGGGTGCTGGGTGGAGAATATGGAAAACTGATCCTCACCTGCTTCCGAATTGTGGCAGTGGGTGTTCTGATTTACTTTCTTCGCATGCTCATCCGGTCGAAATCAAAAGCGATTACAATATTCAGTATATCCCTCATTCTGGCTGGAGCAATCGGCAATATTATCGACAGTGTTTTCTATGGAGTCATATTTGAAGAAAGCAGCCGACATGCCAAGAACATTGCCCAGTTTTTGCCGGAAGGCGGAGGCTACGAACGTCCCTTTTACGGGCGAGTGGTAGATATGTTGTATTTTCCTTTCTACAAAGGTTACCTTCCCGACTGGGTGCCGATATACAAGGGACATTATACCATCTTTTTCCGTCCGGTGTTTAATATCGCTGACACAGCTATCACGATTGGTGTTATGCTGATTTTGCTTTTCCAGCGTTCCTTTTTTTCTGATCCGGTTGGAACCAATGATGACCAACAAGTAGTTGAACAGTAGTCACTCTGGTGCCACCCATTTTCTCATATCCTAAAATCATCCATTGGCAGAACTAATTGAAACTAAAAAGGAGCAGGAAACTGCCATACTGGTTGGGCTGATCTTCAAGGATCAGACCGAGGAACAACTAGACGAGTACATGGATGAACTGGCTTTTCTTGCAGAAACTGCGGGCGCCAAAGTCATCAAGTACTTCAAACAAAAGTTACCTCATCCAAAGAAGGCCACTTTTGTAGGTATCGGAAAACTCGAAGAGATTGCGTTGTACGTGGAAGAGAAAGAGGTAGACCTGGTCATTTTTGATGACGATCTAAGCCCTACTCAACAGCAAAATCTCGAAGAAGAACTCAAGGTAAAAGTAGTGGACCGCAGTCTGTTGATTCTGGACATTTTTGCGAGCAGAGCACAGACGGCCCAGGCACGTACTCAGGTGGAAGTAGCTCAGCTAAAATACCTGCTACCAAGACTGAAAGGAATGTGGACGCACCTCGAAAGACAAAGAGGGGGAATAGCCATGCGCGGTCCGGGTGAGAAAGAAATAGAGACGGACAGAAGGATTGTCAAAGACACCATTTCTCGGCTCAAGAAAAAACTCGAGGTGATAGACCGGCAAAACCGGACGCAACGCAAGACCAGGGGCGAGTACATACGCGTAGCGATGGTTGGATATACCAACGTAGGAAAATCCACCTTGATGCGGGTGCTCAGCAAATCTGAAGTATTTGTGGAAGACAAACTCTTTGCCACGCTTGATACTACCGTTCGGAAGATTGTGCTCGGACGTACTCCGCTGCTGCTTTCCGATACGGTAGGATTTATCCGAAAACTGCCTCACCATCTGGTAGAGAGCTTCAAGTCAACGCTTGATGAAGTAAGGGAGGCCGATATTCTCTTGCATGTGGTTGACATCGCTCATCCACAGTTTGAAGATCATATCAAGGTGGTGAACAAAACCCTGAAAGACCTGGATATTGGAGAAAAGCAGACCATCACCATCTTCAACAAAATGGACCTCTACCGAGAGCGCCACTTCGATCAGTATCTACCGGAAGAGGTAAAGCAAGAGATCCTAAGAGATCTCGAAGACAACTGGAAAGAAAAGACCGAAAACAAATGCCTCTTTATTGCTGCCACCAAAAAGGAAGGCATTGCTCAGCTGAGAGAACGCCTGCTGGCAGAAGTACAGGCGATGTACAAAATTCGGTATCCATATCGGACCAAGCTCTATTGATTAAATACACAAGCACGAATCGAAATTCCATATCCATTAAAGCCGTTTTTGCCTTTTGATCATCCTACTCCAGATAAAAAATCTCGACGACACAATTGAACGTGTTTCGCAAAACGTATTTCTGGAGACCAGCGCATGGATCTATAGAATGCTGGGCATCAACCCAGGTATACAGAAGAGCATCATTGCTTCATTTCTGTTATTGACACTCTTGTTCTTTTTGCACAAGGTAGCCCTGCGCATGATGTACCGTTACACGGATCACAACAATGTGCGCAAGACCTACAGGCTAAGAAGTGCCATTACCTATTTCTTTTATGTATTGGGTTTCTTACTCATTGGCCGCATCTGGTTTATCGGAATCGACTCCATTGCCACATACCTGGGATTGCTCTCCGCTGGTATTGCCATTGCGCTACAGGTTCCGATTGTTAATCTCGCAGGCTGGTTGTTCATTCTCGTTCGCAGACCTTTTGAACTGGGCGATAGAATCCAAATCGGTGAGCACATCGGAGATGTGGTCGATATCAACGGCTTTCAATTTACACTCAATGAAATAGGCAATTGGGTTGACGCCGAGCAGAGCACCGGACGGCTGCTGGATATTCCAAACGGCCGTGTCTTCAGCGATATCTTCGCAAACTACACCAAGGGCTTCCGTTACATCTGGGCAGAAATGCCCATACTAATCACTTTCGAAAGTGACTGGAAACTGGCCAAGCGCCTGCTCACCGAAATCATTGAAAAGCACTACACGGAATTTGCCCCACAAGCTGGGACCGAGGTAAAAAAAGCGGCCCGAAAGTTTTTGATCTACTACAACAATCTCACGCCAATCGTTTACACAGATGTGCTCGATAGCGGTGTCAATCTCACCATCCGCTACCTGGTCAATCCACGCCGGCGTCGATACAGTCGTGAGGTCATATGGGAGGAGGTGCTGACCGCCTTCGCCAAACATGATAATATTGAGCTTGCCTATCCGACTTATCGTATTGTGAAGGAGTGATGACGGCGGCATGAAGGGCGGAGGCCGTACTCAAAACCAATAACCAATAACCAATAACTAAAAAAATTGGGAGCGCCACAGTATTCTTTCGCGCTAGCTGCTTGCCTGTGCTCCACTATTATTCAGCACTCATCTAGCTGTTCCTGCTTCTGCTCTGTGGTCTTTCCGCAAGCTCCAAGCCCCCATAGCAGAGCAGTCACCACGCTAGACTGAGCGCCTCATACCGTTGCGCCCAGGGCTATTTTGCACGGTCTCTCTATCGCGCTGACAATCGCAAAGCACAGGTACACTACTACATTCCGCTTAATCGCTTACATACGAATCAGCTTTTTCACGGCTCTATTATTGGCATCACTCACTTGCACGAGATAAGCCCCGGCCGGCAATCGACTAATGTCCAGAGGAAAAGATTGTGTACCAATCTCACTGTCTGTCTGGCTCTTTTGCACCAGCCTTCCGGTGTAATCAAAGACTGCAATGTCGAGTGTACCGGCTTGCTCAACCTGAATCAGGACTTGTATTTCGTCATCACTGCTGATTGATGGAACCAGATCAAGTAGTTCGAATCCTGCATTGTCTTTTCGATCCAACACAATAACCTGCGAGCAGATGGTTAGTTCTCCATCGCTGCTCTCTTCCAGCAGTCTGTAATAGCTGGTTCCCCATCTGATATCTTCATCAGCGAATTGGTAGCCTGATTCCTGATTGTCAATTCCGACTGCCTCCAGCTTTGCCAGGGTCTCAAAATTTTGACCATCAAAGGATCGCTGCAGGTGGAATTGTTCAACATCAATCTCAGCAGCCGTTTGCCAACTCAGAAGATTGTACCTTGGCAAAACCTCACCCCCAAAGGTGAGTAATTCGATTGGAACTACGTCACAGTTAGGCAGTTCTTCGGACTCAAATGTAGCCTGGCAGCCTCGTGCATCAGTGACGGTGAAGCTGTAAGAATTATCAGGTGCCTGAGAGAAAATGGTGGTGAATCCTACTCCAAATTCTACCTCGCCAATCCAGCTGCCATTGACTTCATAGATGCTTTCCTGATCAAATGCTCCATATCCTCCAATGACCACCGAAACGATCAAAATTTCTTCGCCGGAGCATATTTCGTTCATGTTCATTTCCAGTGGATCAAGGAATAATATTGGCGAGCCTTTACCCACTTTTAAACAATCATTGTCCAGATCAGGAAGATCATCGCCAGGGCCTACGACTGGAGTTACAGAATATACCTCATTGGTTTGCAGTGCATCTGCCATATCCAGGCTGAAGACTCCTGTATTGTTCATAGCGAGCACGGTTCCCAGTTCGGTAGTGCTTCCGGTATGCAGTACAAAAGCAGGCACCTCATTTTCACCAAAGACCGGGTTGTTTGCGCTCAGCTGAATGACCTCATTGTGGCACAGCACTACAGTGTCAGAAGACATGACTCCTGGCTCAGACAGGTTGTCTGTTACAAATACGGTGACAGAATCGCTGCCGCTGCACTCAGTCCCACCTCCAACTGTAACCTCATAGGTTGTGGTTTCCGTCGGAGTAGCGATAGGGTTGAATACATCACTAGCATCTAATGTAGCAGCGGGAGTCCAGGCAAAGGTACCTCCACCCGAAGCAAAAAGTTGCACGGAAGTGCCAGTACAGATATATTGGTCTTCTCCTGCATTCACGGTTTGGTTATTGAAAACCACTGCGGATACAGTGTCCACCACTACACAGCCATTTTCATCGGTGATGGCCACGGTATACTCCGTATCCTGATCCACCAATACGGTAGGATCAGCAACACTTGTAGAACTCAAACCAGTATCAGGACTCCATAGGTAAGTATCACCTCCACTTGCGGCAAAGCTGGCGGGCTGCCCCTGACACATTACGGCATCTAGTCCTCCATCAGCCTCAGTATTCTCGAACACAGTCACAGTAACAGAATCTCTGGCCGAGCATCCAAGAGGGTCTAAGGTAATGTAGTAAGTTGTTGTTTCTTCTGGCGTCGCCATCGGGTCTGGAATCTGATAATTATCCAAACTCAGTTCCTCATCCCAGCGGTACATGACACCATCTCCCACAGCCTGCAACTGCACCGAATCGCCTATGCAGATACTTTGGTCTTCACCAGCATCAAGGCTTGGTTGGCTCTCTACAAAAATGGTGACTGTAGAAGAGGCGCTGCATTCAGTGCCGCTTCCAGCGACTACTTCGTAAGTCGTAGTCTCCGTTGGATTTGCCACCGGATTAGCGATCTGTGGGTCGCTAAGCGTGGCAGCAGGAGACCAGAGGAAATTTGTTCCTCCAAAGGCCATCAATTCAATATCATCTCCTTCGCAAATAGTCATGTCGTTTCCGGCATCAACCAATTGCGAGTCGAAAATATTAACGGTTACGCTTTGCGTAAGTTGACATCCAAACTCGCTGACTATCGTAACTACATAGGTGGTTGTTTCTGTTGGAATCGCCAATGGATTAGCGACAGTGTTGTCACTCAATCCTGTGCTGGGTGTCCAGAAATAATTAAAACCTCCAGTAGCGCTCAATTGGGTAAAATCTCCGGAGCAAAGCACCACGTCTTCAGAAATAGTAACGGTCGATTCATCAAACACGAAGACGGTCATCGAGTCCGTCACCAGGCAATCACCGGGACCGGAAATGTCGCAGTAGTAGGTAGTTGTTTCCGAAGGACTAGCGACTGGATTTGGAATACTGTTGTTGGTAAGCGCAACATTGGGGTACCAGAAATAGCTGGTTCCACCGCTGGCATCCAACTCGACAGAGTTGCCCGGGCAGGATTGTATATTGGGTCCGGCATCTCCGGTGAAATCTCCGCTCACTTCTACGAATACTGAATCGACGTCAGTACAGCCCCCCGAAGTCACAAAGAGATAGTACCAGGTACTTTCGCTAACGGTCGCGCTTGGATTAGGGATGGTCACATCGCTTAGACCAACATTAGGAGTCCATAGATATTCCCCTTCTCCGCTACCATTTAGCTGCACTACTTCTCCCGAGCAAATTGTGTATCCATCACCAGCTTCAGCGGTAACCGTGTTTTCAACAAAAACGGTGGTTGAATCGGTGGCGGTGCATTCTCCACTCGTTACCGTAAGGTAATAAGTCGTGGTTTCTTCAGGACTGGCCACTGGTCCAGGCACGTTTGGATTTGACAAACCTTCCGAAGGTGTCCAGGAATACTCTGAACCACCGCTGCCACTCAGCTGTATTGCCTGACCTGGACAAATACTCTCATCAGGTCCCGCATTGGCAACGATTTCTGTAGCAACAAATACGGTCACCGAGTCAACGGCAGCACATTCGCCGCTGCTTACTGTGACATAGTAGGTAGTTGTTTCGAGTGGTTCTGCAACCGGGTCGCTTTGGTCAGTGGCCGAAAGGCCTTCTGCTGGAGACCAGGCATACGCTTGTCCGCCAGAAGCGAGCAAGTTGGCTGATCCACCGCCACATACTACTGCATTCGGCCCTGCTTCTGCTACGAGATTTTCAGCTACAAATACCGTCACTGAATCAATGGATTCGCAAGCATTGGTACCGAAGGCAGATAGGTAATAGGTCGTTGTGATAGTTGGTGAGGCAATAGGGTCGGGTTCATTGATTGCGCTAAGGCCAAAGGCTGGAGACCAAAAGTAGAATTCTCCTCCATCGCCATTCAATTCAGCAGAACCATCGCCACAGATGGTTACATCCTCTCCTGCCTCAGCAGTCAATTGTGTTTTTACATTTACAAAGACGGAATCAACAGCAACACAGGATTCATTGAAACTAGTGACGTAGTAAGTGGTTGGCTCAGTAGGAGCGGCAATGGGATCTACTATATCAGTGGCACTAAGTCCTGCGGCCGGGCTCCATTCTACGCTTTCTGAGGAGCTTACAGTCAACTGCACTTCTTCTCCCTCGCAGATTTCCTGATCTTCACCTGCTACCAGGCTGACACCAGGAAATACCACAATTTCAACTGTGGCCTGGTCCTCGCATTCTCCACTAGAAACCGTAACTGTGTATTCCGTTGTGATATCGGGACTAGCCAACGGATTTGCAATAGTTGGATTGCTGAGACCTGTAGCTGGCTCCCAGGAGTAGGTGGCGCCTCCGCTGGCTTCGAGCTGAATCGCTTCACCACCACAAATTGATCCATCTTCGCTCACAGATGCAACCAGTTGATTGACTACAGTCACCGTCACTTCGTCTGTTGCGGTTCCATTTTCTGTGGTGACGCTCAGGGTGTAGGTGGTTGTCTGCGGTGGAGAGGCAATTGGATTTGGAACATCCGTATTGTCCAATCCGATGGCTGGAGTCCAGGTGAAATCTGCACCACTGGTCCCGGAACCAGAGAGCAAGACCGATTCACCTTCACAAATGGTTACATCCAGTCCGGCTTCGGCACTCACGGTGTTTCCCGGATCATCTCCGACAAACACATTCATGAAGTCAGTGTCAGAACATTCGCCGCTAGAGACGGTGAGAAAGTAGGTTGTTGACTCCGTTGGGCTAGCTATGGGATTGGCTATATTGGCATCGCTCAATCCCTCAGTTGGGGTCCATTCGTAGGTGGTTCCTCCTGAGGCGTTTAGTTGTGCTGTTTCGCCTTCTTCGATATTGACATCGGGTCCGGCATTGGCGGTCAGTTCGTCACTCACTGTGATGGTCACCTGATCTTGAGATTGACAATCACCACTACTTGTTGTGAGTGTATAGGTGATGGTAAATGGTGGTGTAGCCACCGGATTTTGTACATTGGCATCACTAAGTCCGGTGTTAGGTGACCAGGAATATTCTGTACCCCCAGTTCCGCTCAGAGTGACGGATTCGCCGGTGCATACACTGGCGTCTTGTCCTGCATCTGCTACCAACTCTCCTTGCACAAATACTGTCACTGAATCTAGTGCTGCGCAGTCATCATTGGCGATAGTCACATAATAAGTGGTTGTTGCATCAGGAGATGCCTCAGGATTAGCAATGCTATCGTCACTGAGACCTGCAGAAGGGGTCCAGGAGTAGCTATTTCCTCCACTGGCTTGCAGCGTTGCTGTTTCTCCGAGGCAGATAAATGCGTCGTCTCCGGCCTCGGGATCTATCTCTCCTGCCACAGTCACGATCATTTCGTCTGTGCTTTCACAGCCATTGTCGGAGCTAACGACCAGTGTATAGGTCGTTGTTTCCGCCGGCGATACAACAGGATTTATAATGGTGGTATTACTGATTCCAAGGGCAGGCGACCAGGTTATGTTTCCTTCACCGCTTGCGGCTACGATTGCCGATCCACCGTTGCATATGTTTATGTCTTCTCCCGCATCAATTTGAGGCGCCTCTTCTACTGTCACTGTAACTGAAGATTCTCCGCTGCATCCTTCTCCGCTGTCGATAAAGACTGTGTAAGTGGTTGTTTCGGTAGGCGTCGCAATAGGATTGCTAATATCTGTTGCACTCAAGGTCGGATCAGGATTCCAGCTGAAGCTGTTTCCTCCACTGGCAAGCAGTTCGGTGCTCTCTCCGCTACAGATTGTGACATCACCACCTGCACTGATCAGGTTGTCAGAAAACCTAAAAACAGATACCGTTTGATCAATCGAACATCCCACCTCATCCACTATGGTGACTGTGTAGATGGTCGTTTGATCTGGTGTGGCTATTGGATTTGCAATATTTGGATCACTAAGCCCTGTGGTAGGTGCCCATGAGTAGGATACCCCTCCACCAGCTTGCAGTTGACCATCTTCGTCGGCACAGATAATTACTTGATTGCTCTCTACAAATCCAGCGGGTGGAAGTACCTCCACACGAACAGAATCGACCGTACTACAGCCACTTTCATTGGTTAGTGTAACGTAGTAGGTAGTACTAACTGCAGGAGATGCAGTCGGCGAGCTGCTTTGTGCATTCTCCAGCGTGTTTGGAGGAATCCAAGAGAAGGTTCCTTCACCTTCAGCGGAAATGGGCGTAGATCCACCCTGGCAAATCTGTTGGTTCTCCCCTGCCGTAAGGGCTGGAGAGGAGCTTACAAACACAGTGACTTCTTCTTCCAGTACACAGCCATTATCGTCTGTAACTTTGACATTGTAGCTTGTGGTTTCGGAAGGAGAAGCAATTGGATCGGGGACGTCCCCGGCTGAAAGGGTTTCTGCAGGTGTCCACTCAAAGGTGCTTCCACCAAAAACCGATAACTGCACCGTTTCGTCATCACAAATTTGTGCATCGCCTCCTACAGCCACATCACTGTTTAGCACTGTCACGGTTACCTGATCCGTATCTATGCAATTACTAACTACATCACCTATGGTGAGTGTATAGGTAGTCGTCACGGTTGGTTTTGCCCAGGTCTGTCCTTGAAAGGGATCTGAAAGTGTTGAGGTTGGGAACCAGTCTATGACTTCACCACCTCCGCCACTGAGCAAGACAGAATCTCCTTTACATATCGACACATCTTCTCCAGCATTTGCTTCCGGCACCAATAGCACGTTTACGACCAAGGTGTCTTTGTCGGTGCAGCCTACGTCGTTGAATCCAGTGGCAATGTACTCGATGGTGTAAGGTGCAAAGGTAATTGGGTCAAATGCGGTATTATCATCGAGTCCGAAACCTGGTGACCAGGAAATACCTGTAGCTCCCGATATTCCGGAATCATCCAATTGGTATTCCTCTCCTCGGCAAATTGTGATGTCGTCTTCCAGTTCCACCTGCACAGGTGGTAAGATTTCGACGACTATATTTTCTACATCCTGGCAGCCCTGATCATTGACCGCAGTGAGCGAGTAAGTACCCGATTCAGAAACTGTCGGATTGAGTATGTTCGGATTACTCACCTGATCGGCCGGTGTCCAGAAGAAATCGTTAGCTCCAATTAGGTTTCCGTTCAACTGATAGTCCGATCCGGCGCAGAGGCTGACATCATCACCGAGAATAGCAGAGACCACGGTACACTCCGAAACATTAAACTGGAAGTCCCGGCTAATTGTATTAATGGCCACTCCGTTTCGATATTCTGTCACACAAACAGCAACTACATATTGCCCTAGCTGCGTAGGCTTTCCGGTAAGCAGACCGGTAAACGGATCAATGGCAAGTGGGGGATTTGCCGGCAAAGGATTTGTAGGTCCAAAGCCTCCGGTATAGATTACCTCGTCATATGGGGGCGAAGAATCATAGGTACCTCCGCAGGCTCCTGGTTGGAAGCAATCTGCATCTCCCCCAATCAAAGGTGTGCAAAGTTCATAAACCAGCGAATCTCCATCCAGATCAAAAGCTCCATGATCAAAGTAGATATCGGACTCGGCGCAGACGACTACCGGTGGAAACTCTTCAAATGAAGGAGCATTATTACAAGGATCCGAAGCTGGAATCGTGGTTGTATAGGTAGACCCGGTTTCTCCAGGGTTGATGATATTTTGCAGGGTTATATTTCTGGAATATCGTTGATAAGCAATAGTGACAGGGTAGGTTACATTAGTCGGTGCAGACCACAAATATTCATAGCTGGCAGATTGCACACATACTTCTGTGGGAAAGGTTTCTACACAAATGTCTTCATTAGGTTGTATGTTGCCTTGGTTCCCGGCAAATTCCTCCAGTGGTGATGTTACCTGGTTACCATTTCCATCGTAGATATGCAAAAATGCCGGATTGTCGAAATCGGCCCCTTCTCCGGCGCAATCGCGATAGACGTTGAGGTTGATTCGATATTGGTTGTTTCCAAGGCAAGTGTAGGTAATTTCTCCACCGATGATGTGAAAGGCAGACAGGTTAGCCGGAATAAGCAGGCTAAGGGACAATGATACGAAAAGCAAAAGGGCAATTCGTGCCTGAATCAAGTTTGGCATATTGGGGTTCTTATTGTTTGGGAGCCGGGCCTTCTCGAAAGACAGCTGGCCGACGTTTGATAGGGTTGAAACGCTTAAAAATCAGGGCATTAGGTTGAAGTGATCAAAATACAGCAAAGGCCCGAAATTTACTAATCTTATGACGACAAATGCGGATTTATGCACGGCGTATTGGCTTGCTATTGCAAGCAAGTCTGGCGGGAGGATTTCCAGATGATTTCTCTTGAAAATTATGGTACTTGGGGCAATAAAAGCGGATGAGCGGGGATTTTGAGTATAGCCATGTTGAAACCTGCCGAATACTTAGGGGAACCTGGGCTTCGGGCCCTATTTGATGGATTTAAGCGGCTGCGAAAAAGGCGGGAACAATGAGTGCTCCCGCCAAGTGCAATCCGATTTGCCATCCAATTTATGGCTGGATTAACCAATTTTGATTTTCAGGACTTGCTTTTTGAGTGTTTATGGAAGTGCAGGCGCGAAGGAGAGGCTCTACAAAATAGTTATACAGTTCAAATCTAAGTAGATCGTAATTTTTTGCGATGCCCATAAATGAACGCCTCCGTTCTTTTTGCTTGGCCAAAAAGAACCAAAAACCCAAGGCTTTGGAGAATTTTGCTAAAATTTGTGCTTTAAAGCCTAAATCATTTAAACTCGCCGATACTAAGCTCGAAAATTGAACCATTGTGGTGGCTCAAACACAAATGATTTTTAACGGCTTCAAAGCCCAAATTTCTTCACGCAAAATACCCCAAGGCCAGTCCTTTTGTCGATGCTATTTATTGATACCAAGAATCATCGAAAACCTACTACGGATGACTAATGGTGCAAAATAGCCCCGGTCGAGTAGACCCGGGGAATTTCACCCCGAGCCTCTC
>JAHDEE010000437.1 GCA_020629005.1 Chitinophagales bacterium | reverse complement strand
ATCAGGAACGAAATCGATTGATAAGATGAAGACATTTCAGTCATTGTGGCAAATCCAACGAAAAACACATGGAAATTATTAAAATTACAATATTTAATTGCAAATTTTGCAGTTTGTCATATTTTTCACAATGAAGTATAACCCTCCCTCAACAAAAGCTTCTAGATCAGGTTTTTCTTTGGTCGAGATGCTCTCAGTAATCGCTGTCATTGGCATCTTAGCAGCGATTGCCTTGCCCGCGGTCTCCAACATCAGAAACTCAGCTGATACGGCTAAGAATCGAAGAAATGCTCAGAACTTGGTATCGATCTTCAATGCCGGCCAAGCGGCTGGGATCAATTTTTCATCCTCTGGTGAAAAAGACGAAATCGCAGCTGCCGTTGTAGCTGGCGCAACTGCAGAAGGGGGTACATTTGATGGAACTTTTTTTGGGCTCCAGTTGTCAGCGGATGACCTGTCTGGAGCTATGCCTCACCTTGATTTAAGAGATAATCAACTTGTCTATCTGCCACCAGGAGGAATTCCTTCTGATCTTTCAAGTATAGTGAACCCTGCTCTTCTTGGAAACAGTCCTTCCGGTACTAGTGTTGGAGTGGTTGTCACTGGAACAATGGTGAGCGGAAGCGTTATAAACGGAACTGTTGTCTATGATGGGGGCGATTTAGATAACGACACTTCCGGTAACTAACTAACGGTTCATTGGAAATTGCAATCCCGAAGAATCTCACTTGGCAAACCGCTCCATACATTTGAGAAGTAAAACCGCCAAGTTGGACATCTTTACCATATACTTAACTGCGACCGACCTATATTTAAGTCATTCGCTAAGGAACCCTGAGGGAAAATAGAATTCTCCCTAGGTGTGAGCAATTTGATTCTCTATGCTATTGACTTCATGGTAGCAAAATGATCCTAAACACGGGAAAGGGAAACTCCAAGGCTTTCCGGATTGCAGAAAATTGGCCATTGGCCTTGTTGTCGTTTACGGCACTATCACTAGCAGTCTCCCTTCTATTCGCACTGTACTTCGTGCCCCAGTCGAGAATAAACGAAGCTAAGACCTGGAGTGAGATTCCCTGTGAGGTAGAGTCCATTCGTCAAGCAGGAGAGGGCCTTGATATTGTGTATCGATACGAATATGGGGGCGTTTCCTATAAAGGCGGCCGCTATGACCTGACTGTGGGGCATTCGGGCGAAGACGATTGGGCGCGCGATGCGGTTGTTCGTTACACCGAAGATACGATGAGGATCGCCCCTGGCGTGGGCGGATTGTTGGTTCTAAAATGTTTGCTACTCCAAGGGTCCTTCTCGTAATTCCTGCGGGAATGCTCGCACTATTACTTTATCCAGTTTTGCTGGGGCTTGTGAAAAAATGACAAGCCATACCCTACGACCATTTATTTCTATTTCTTCGGACGGAGAATCGCAACCTCTCCATCGAACCCACCATTGCCAAGTGCGGTGAAATGTAAGGCTTCAGGCCCGGCATGTAATACTATATCCTCAGGGTCCAATACACCATTTGCATTTTGATCACGGTACAAAGCACCAATGTGCTGATAGCGTGATCGCCCCGGATAGCGGACTGCAATTAGGTCCCCAGGCTTCACTTGGTCGCCCCAACCTATATTACCCTCAACCACTCTTCCCTGCTTCAATTGAAAATTGACGGCTTTGGGCCACTCCGACACCAGCATGGCTACATTATAATCACGGTCATCATCTCTACCTCGCCACTTGCGTCGCGCGGCTACAAGCACATCAGCGCAATCGACTCCAATATAGTTGTTACTTTGATAAGGAATCGAACCAAAGAGACCCGGAACATTAAAAAATCCCGTGAGATGACCCAGGTAACTGTCGTTCTCCCGGATCGTAAGCCGAAAAACGCTTAACGCCATTCCTCGACTGGTTCTTTCTTTCAGTCCGGCTGATCTCAAACGCTTTTTCCCGATCCTTACTTCCGCCTGAATCCAGAAAGTGCCAACATCATTGTGATAGAACTTCGGCGGATTGATGAGTGAGAAGTCGTCAGGCTCTACTTGGGGCACCTGCCACTTGTCACGCCACTTCGTGATTTCTCTAACTTCATAGTCAATCTCATCAAAACCCACCCATTTGTAGGGATCCTTTTCCCAGGGATGGTTTGCGTTTTTATAATATTTGGAAACATCGGCCACGATTTGAAACCAACGGATCTCATCCGCACCTTCCGGTTTCAAAACTCGCAATTCTATTTTCTGATCCCGATTGATAGACACATGACTCGACTTCCATGTGCCGCTGTCCACACGTGATTGAATCTTCAAAGAAGCATTGGAAGATATTGAGGATGGCTCCCATTCATCAGCTTCCTGCCCGAGGCAATAATTCAATAGAGCAAAGGCAAAAACCGCCAATAGACCTGCGAAAAGGAAGTGCATGAATTTCGGACGAGAGGCAACAATCATTAGCAATCAATCGTTTCAGTATTGAATCTTGCGGACCTTATCTGCTCCTACCACTAG
>JAHDEE010000008.1:25905-70535 GCA_020629005.1 Chitinophagales bacterium | reverse complement strand
ATGACAGAAATAGAAGCCCTTAAAGGTGCTGCGAATTTCGTTTGCGTAGCACTAGGATGACTTCTCTTCAGTCTCTACTGTTTCTTGCTTCACTTCCGGTTTCATCTGAGGAAACAACAATACATCCTGAATGGAGTGCGAATTTGTCATCACCATGCAAAGCCGATCTATGCCAATTCCAATTCCGCAGGTCGGAGGCATTCCGTATTCAAGTGCTCGGAGAAAATCTTCATCCAGCATCATTGCTTCCTCATCCCCACGTATTCCCAAAGCAACTTGCTCTTCAAACCTTGCACGTTGGTCAATCGGATCATTCAACTCACTGAAAGCATTACAAAGTTCTTTCTTGTTACAGAAAGCCTCGAATCGCTCAACCAGTCCAGCTTGACTTCTGTGTTTCTTCGCCAGCGGTGACATCTCCAACGGATAATCTGTGATGAAAGTTGGCTGTATCAAATGATGCTCGCAACATTCACTAAAAATCTCGTCGATAATCTTGCCACGCGCCATAGTGGGATCCAATGGTACTTTCTGATCTTTAGCTACCGCACGCAAGGCAGTCTCGTCCATTTGAGAAACATCCACCCCGGTGAAATGCTCAATCACCCCATACATAGTGAATCGCTTCCAGGGTCGTTTGAAGCTGATAATGTTCTCCCCCACCTGCAATTCAGTAGTGCCATGTACTTCCATTGCAACATGCTCCATCATCTCCTCCGTAAAATCCATCATCCAATAATAGTCCTTATACGCAACGTACAGCTCCATCATGGTAAATTCAGGATTGTGGAATCTGCTCATGCCCTCATTTCGAAAATCTTTGGCAAACTCGAATACCCCATCAAAGCCTCCCACAATCAATCGCTTCAGATACAGCTCATTGGCAATGCGCAGATAGAAATCCATATCCAGCGTATTGTGATGCGTCTTAAAGGGTCTCGCAGAAGCACCGCCGTAAATAGGCTGTAGAATGGGGGTTTCTACCTCCAGGTAGCCACGAGAAGCCATGAAGTTTCGCATAGCTGCTACTACTTTTGTTCGCTTAACAAAAGTCTCACGTACATGAGCGTTCACAGTTAGGTCGACATAGCGCTGCCGATACCTAAGCTCCGGATCTGTAAAACTGCCATACAGGGTCCCATCTTTCTCCTTGATAACAGGAAGAGGACGAAGGCACTTACTAAGTAGCACTAGCTCCTTAACGTGCACAGTCGTTTCTCCAGTCTTAGTGTGAAATACAAATCCTTTCACTCCTATAAAATCACCAATATCAAGCAGTTTCTTAAAAAGCTGATTATACAGCGTCTTATCCTCACCGCAGATTTCATCTCGATTGACATAAAGTTGAATCTTGCCATCTTTATCCTGAATTTCCGCGAAAGAGGCCTTGCCCATAATACGTTTCATCATGAGGCGACCGGCAAGTGTCACCTCCTGATAGTTTTGTTTTTCGGGGTCAAAGTTCTTGATAATGTCAGCAGAATAAGCATTTACCCGAAACTCCTCGGAAGGGTAGGGGTCGATACCTAAATCCCTGATGCTTTGTAAGGCTTCACGTCGCACCAGCTCCTGTTCAGAATAACTCATAGGTTGATCAAAAATTTTTAAATAAGACAGCTGTAGCCCTTGATTTTCTCGGGCCGAACCAACTGTCACTAATACTTAATATCGTTCAGGATGCAATTTAGCATAAATGGGTATTATAGCGAACAACCTTGACGAGCACAGAAGTTCCATTGCCGGATTTTTGGCATTCTCGGTAGTGAGTTAAGGCACACTAGAAGCCTGATTTAGAATGATTTGACCATAAATTCTCCGAATGTATCCTATTATACTGCTGATTCATGAGATTTGTACATCTAAAAGTGGCGGGAAATGTTTTAACTTTCCGATACTTTTGTAGGCGCTAAAATAAATTTCAACTGGGGACAATAACTTCTTCCAAAGCAAAAGAGATTCAACCAATGTATGGCATCTATTGAAAATCAAACACTACCGCATTACGCAAACCAACATATGTCATCCGTTCCTAAAGCCGTGCAGCAGCAAATAGGCTTGTGGCGCTGCCGGCAGCATTAATGAATGGCGTTTTTGGTATCATTTTTGCCAATTACTGTGTTGTGATCATTTATGCTATAGTCAAGGTGAATAGCAATGCTGACAATGTCGGACTGAATGAGCACAAATAGAGCTTCATTGCTAAAGCCTGGTATGTCTGAGGTAGAATGTATAAAATGAGGAAAGTGCAAACAGTGGCGACACTACAGGACAAGCCAACTACAAGATGAAACTATTCAATAACTCACATAAATTAATTGGTATGAAAACAAGTAATTGGATTATACCAGTCATTCTTTTACTCGCTTTGGCCTTTCAACCGGCACAGGCACAAGACGGCAAGCTTCGGAAGGCCAACAAACTCTTCGAAAAGTTCTCCTATCCGGAGGCTGCGGAAGCATATAAGAAGATTTTGGCTAAAGAAGACAGCCCTGAAGCCAAGATAAAGTTGGCGGAATGCTACCGGATGATGAATCGTCCGCTTGATGCGGAATACTGGTACTCACAGGTCGTTGATCTTAGTGAAAGTGATGACATTAACAAACTCCATTACGGGTATGCACTTAAAGCCAATGGGAAATTTGAGGAAGCTCGCCAGATGTTTCTCGAGTATTCTCATTTGGTTCCAGCTGATACCAGAGGGCTCAGGCAAGAAGAGGCCTGCAGTATGGCAGAATTCTTTCTCACAGATCCCAGCATCTATACGATCACGAATCTGAGTATCAACTCCGCAGAATCGGACTTTGGCCCGGCATTTTATAAAGACAAGGGTCTGGTATTTGCTTCTGCTCGTGGCATGCAGTTCAAAGACAAAATGTACAATTGGACTGGCAAGCCTTTTCTTGACCTGTATTTGGCCGAACGTGAAGGTCAGGAAGATCCTACGGCATTAGGTACGCCTAAATTCTTTAAAGGGGAGTTGAACACTTGGATGCACGAAGGAACAGTTACCTTCAGCAAGGATCACTCTGTGATGTATTTTACCCGAGACAATTACTTCAAAGGCCGAAAAGGCAAGGATGAAGAAGGGGTAATCAAACTCAAAATCTTTGAAGCCAGATGGAAAGGTGACAAGTGGGCGGACATCAAGGAGCTGCCTTTCAATAATGATATGTTTTCTTGTGGGCACCCTGCACTTAGTGCTGATGGGCAGGCACTCTATTTCGTGTCGGATATGCCAGGCGGCTATGGGGAAACAGATATCTATGTCAGCTACAAAACGGGTGACAGCTGGGGTTCCCCTGAAAATTTAGGACCGGAAATCAATACCGAAGGACGGGAAATGTTTCCTTTCCTCGCAGAAGACGGAACGCTCTACTTCGCCTCTGATGCATTACCGGGATTAGGTGGCCTGGACATCTTCTCTTCCAAAAACATGGAAGGAGTATGGACACCTCCGGAAAACCTTCGATACCCAATCAATACAAATGCCGATGACTTTGGCTACATCATTGATGGTGAAAATGAAGAAGGATATTTTTCTTCTAATCGTGCCGGCGGAAAAGGGGATGACGACATCTATGCCTTCAACAAAGCCACCTTCATGATCAATGGTGTTGTTGTTCAGTGTGAAACACAAGACCCGATTGAAGGGGCTGTGGTACAATTACTGGAAAACGAAGTAGTCATGCAAGAGTTTACAACCTATGCAGACGGTGCTTTTACCTTCCCGATTGAAGCGGGCAAAACCTACACCGTGATCGCTTCGAAAGCCAACTTCTCTGAGGGCAACCAGAAAGTGAATACAGTAGGATTATCTGGCGAAAGCGTAGAGGTCAAAGTACCTGTGTGCCCTGCCAAAGATTTCTTATCTGACAAATGCGTGGTCAGCGGTGTCGTGACCGACAAAGAAACTGCGGAGCCGATCGAAGGCCTCACAGTTCGCCTTGTCAACGCCGAAACCGATTTCGAAAAAGCAACTACCACGGAAGTAGATGGAAGTTACTTCTTTGAGGTAGACCCGGAGACTGATTATGTGATCTTTGTATCTGGAGAATATGTGCTTACTGCCTCGAAAAACATTTCTACCAAGGGCGTTGATTGTAGTTCAGAACTACTGAAAGACATCCCGATGGACTTTGACCTAAGGACGATACCAAAGGAATTGGGTGAGACCGGTACTGGGGATGATCCCTGGGGTACTGGAGACGGTAGCAGAACTGGATTAGGAGAAGACGGAACCGGAGGCGAGTTTGGCGATGGTACAGGGACCGGAGATGGCACAGGAAGTGGTACCGGTTGGGATAGTCTCGGCGAAGGCGGCACCGGAACTGGTGACGGTAGTTGGGGCGATGGAACTGGCACTGGTTATCCTGGAGGTGAGATTCCGGGTGTAGACATCACCAGCGACCTGCTAACGGACTACGGTATCGATCTCAATCACATCTACTACGACTTCGACAAAGCCGAAATTCGATCAGATGCTGAAGGAGAGTTAGAGAAAGTCGTTCAGTTCCTATATCAAAACCCGGGCATCACGGTGGAGCTTGGCTCACATACCGATAGTCGGGGAGATCACGAATACAATTTTGATCTGTCTCAGCGAAGAGCACAAGCCGCAGTTGATTTCTTGATCTCTAAAGGTATCAAAGCTGAAAAGATGGTTCCAACAGGATATGGAGAAACTCAGTTGGTCAATGAATGTTCTGATGGGGTTTCTTGTTCTTCATCAAAGCATCAGGAAAACCGTAGAACAGAATTCAAAGTGATCGGATACAATTCAAAGGTTTTGTACTCTGTACCTAGATACTTTGGTAAAGGAAACCTCCTCACCGGAGGTAATTCTAATACTAGTTCAACCAATATCAGCACGACCACTTACGATGATACCTCCTACACAGGAGGAACGAGCTCTGATACCGGAGCCTCAGGAACCACTTATTTTGATAATATTTCTGGTTCGGCTTCAACGACAACCAGTGCGGAACCTATCACCTATGATGGATCAACCGAGTATAAAATTCAATTAGGCGCATTCCGAACTCCGGATATGAGCAGATTTGACTCACTCTCGGATCTGGGAATGATTGACAGCGAAAGTACAACTTCGGGAATCACCAGAATTGTTCTGGGGCCATTCTCGGATCGCGGCACTGCAGAATCTATAAAAAACCAGGTAACGGAAAGAGGTTTCTACGATTCCTTTATCGTTACCTACCAAAACGGATTACGCGCAGGCAAATAGTCCGTTTTTAAATCGATGTTGAGTTGTTGAATGGATAATGGGCTGCTCATTCGTCTCGAATGAGTGGCCCTATCCTTTTTTGAGCTCAGCAGCCAGAAATCTGGCAGTGAGACTCTTCTTAGATTTAGCCACCTTTTCAGGGGTTCCTTGAGCTACTATCTTGCCTCCACCTACTCCACCTTCAGGGCCCAAATCGATGATATGATCGGCCACCTTGATCACATCCAGGTTGTGCTCAATAATGATCACCGTGTTTCCCTTATCCACCAACTTTTGCAGTGCCTCCATTAAGATGCGAATATCTTCGAAGTGCAATCCGGTGGTGGGCTCGTCCAGTATATAAATGGTCTTGCCAGTTCCCTTTTTACGCAATTCCGAAGAAAGCTTCACTCTCTGCGCTTCCCCCCCACTCAGGGTTGTTGCTTGTTGGCCTAAGGTGATATATCCCAATCCCACACTCTGCAGCGTAGATAACTTCTTAAAGATGTTCGGTACTGGCTCAAAGAATTCGACAGCCTCATCAACAGACATGTTTAAGACATCGTTAATCGATTTGCCTTTGTATCGAATCTCCAGAGTCTCACGATTATATCTCCTGCCCATGCATTTATCACATTGCACATAAACATCTGGGAGAAAATTCATTTCTATGACTCTCATGCCTCCACCCTGGCACTCCTCACACCTGCCGCCTTTTACATTGAAAGAGAAACGACCAGCTTTGTAGCCTCGGATTTTGGCCTCTGGGGTAATTGTGAAGAGGTTGCGAATATCTGTAAAGACGCCGATGTAGGTAGCCGGATTCGAACGCGGAGTTCGGCCTATTGGTGACTGGTCAATCTCGATCACTTTGTCGATCAATTCGAGCCCCTCCACTGTCTTATGTGGCAGCGGTTTTCTTCGTGCCTTGTAGACATGAGTATGGAGCACTGGGTACAATGTCTCATTGATCAGACTGGATTTGCCACTCCCAGAAACTCCAGTAACGCAAATCATTTTTCCTAATGGAAACTCAACATTGATATTTTTCAGATTGTTGCCGGTTGCTCCAACAACTTTGAGCTTGCCACCATTACCCTCTCTCCGCTTGCCAGGAATTGGCACTTCCTTTTCTTCTCGCAGATAAGATGCTGTCAATGTTTTCAGGCCTCTGAACTGCTTTGGACTGCCTTGTCCAACAATCTGCCCTCCCTTCACGCCAGCTCCCGGACCAAGATCAATTACATAGTCGGCAGCCATCATGATGTCTTTGTCATGCTCTACAACCAATACGGTGTTACCCGCTTCTACAAGCTCCTGCAGGGCTCTTATCAGTCTTTCGTTGTCCCGCGGATGTAAGCCGATGCTAGGCTCATCCAGTACGTAAGTAATTCCCACCAACTGCGAGCCTATTTGTGTAGCGAGTCTGATGCGCTGAGATTCACCACCTGAAAGAGTTCGCGCAGGTCTGTCCAGCGAAAGATAACCCAAGCCAACATCAAGCAGGAAGTCAATACGGGCACGCAGCTCCTTCAAAATGTCTCTGGCTATGATGGCCTGTCTTTTGTTCAAACGCTTGTCCAGGCCCTCTAACCAGCCTCTGAAGCTAACTATATCCATAGCGCAGAGCTCGGAGATATTCTTATCGTCAATTTTGAAGTACAAGGATGATTTCTTTAGTCTTGTACCCTGGCATTCTTCACAGGGCAATTGCATCAAATAGTGCCAGGCCCAGTTCTTCAATCCACTGCTTGGTGGGTCTGCAAAGCAACGCATCAAGGTGTTGCACAATCCTTCGTATGCTTCCTTCTTTTTGCCCTTTTGTGCTTCAGTGTCCTTCGTTGGATCTTCTTTGCCGTATAGTATGTAATTGATCGCCTTCTTCGAGAACTTTTTGAGCGGCGTGTCAAAATCATATCCGTAAGAAGAAACGATTTTTTCAAGACGTTGATAACTATAGTTCTTTTTCACCTCACCCATAGGGGCGATGGCTTTCTCATTTATACTCTTGCTTCGATCGGGAAGTATTCTATCCAGGTCCGTATCATAGACCAGACCAAGTCCCTTGCAGGATGGGCAGTACCCGTAAGGGCTATTGAAGGAGAAAGTGAAGGGTGATGGTTCCTGATAAGAGATTCCGTTTATCGGGTCCATCAAGTTGCGACTAAAGCTGGCTACTTCACCAGTTTCGTGATCCATGACCATCACTACTCCTTTTCCCAGCGTAAGTGCACTTGCGATAGCAGATGAAAGTCGAGCTCGAATCTGTTCTCGTACTGCAAATCGGTCAATCACTGTCTCGATGTCGTGTATTTTGTAGCGATCTACCTGCATTTTCGGCACCACATCTAAGACTTCTCCATCTACTCGAACTTTGAGGTATCCCTGCTTTCGGATCTGCTCAAACAAATCCCGGTAATGCCCCTTACGTCCTTTTACGACAGGGGATAGAATTGCAATTTTTTTATCTTCGTAATTGTCAAATATATGATCTATAATTTGCTGCTCGGTAAAACGAACCATCTTTTCTCCTGAGATGAAAGAGTAAGCCTCGCCGGCTCTGGCAAAGAGCAAGCGGAGAAAGTCATACAATTCCGTTACCGTACCAACCGTCGATCTGGGGCTTCGGCCTGTCGTCTTTTGTTCGATCGAAATTACGGGACTCAAGCCTGTAATCTTCTCCATGTCCGGCCGCTCCATTTTACCAAGAAACTGCCGTGCATAGGCTGACAGACTATCCATAAATCTCCGTTGCCCTTCCTGATATATAGTATCAAATGCCAGGGAAGATTTGCCACTTCCACTAATTCCAGTGATCACCACAAGCTTGTTGCGAGGGATAACTACATCAATATTCTGTAGGTTGTGGACCTTGGCTCCATGCACATTGAGATATTCGATCTCCGCTTCGCTAATCGGCGGTAAGCCGTTCTTCTTTGCCATTGCTTGTAGATGATTGATACGATAGGACTCAAATGACTCCCCTTCCGAAGCCCGAAAATAAACACTTATAAGCAAAGCAATTCCCTTAGAGAAAATATTTCGCAAAGTCACAATAAGAGAGGAAACCAACTTATTATCGGAAGGCTCTATTCTGAGATAATATCTATATGTACCGTCTGGGCTAACGAATTGTAAATCTCCAATTTATGAGCAACTTAATTTCACCGAATCACCCAATTTTGTCAGGGTCACACTTTCTATTGAACTTAAATTGTCGCGACCATTACATTTTGCGCGCATATTTACGATGTTAGTATCCGACAAATGGCGTAAACCAAATCATCAATAACAAAGGCAAAACATGGTTTATCACTAATTTACACATAAAATTCAGCGTTATTCTTATCTAGAATCAAGAACTAACCATTTAGTTGTCAAGCTCTTTTAGAAGCTTCTTTCTTCGTATTTTCACATATGCAAAGAGGCGGCTTTCCTGCTAAAGACTAAAGCGACTCATCACCTAAACAGCTCCAGTCCTTTCACGGTGCCCCCTTAATTTTAATAACACTGAAGAGACTAACTTCAGACTAAAGAACCGCCATGTCGCAAAATTTGGGGGACCTGAGGAAGGTGTATCTACACCTCATCCTGATGGTCCTGCTTGCAGGGATTTCTCTGCTCGCAACTGATGCTATGGCCGATGACCATGCATCACATCATCATCAGCACGCGCCTGCTGCGAAGGAGCAAAACACACTATCGTTTATTGAGAACAAAGGTCAGTGGCACGAAAACGTTGCTTACAAACTACCTCTTCAGGGAGACAACACCCTGTTCCTTGAAGAGGTAGGATTCACGGTAAGTCTGCTGCACCCGGATGATCTACACGAAGTACATGAACACAGTCATTTCCACAAAGCTTCGGCAGAGCCACTCAGACTTAGGGGCCATGCCTATAAGGTCAACTTTGTAGGAGGACAAAACAGCTCTCCGAAGGGTTTGGAAAAGCAAGTCGCTTACCACAATTATTTCCTGGGAAATGACCCCAAAAAATGGGCCCCGGAAGTAGCACTTTTCGACGCTGTAAGTTATGACGATGTATACCCAGGCATAGATGCCTTGATATACACCAAGGATGGAAATTTTAAGTACGACTTTCTTGTTTGTCCAAAAGCTGATCCCAATCTCATTGAGGTGGAGTATCTGGGTGCTGAATCTTTGGCCCTGGAGAACGGTGACCTCGTTATCGAGACCACGGTAGGACAGATGAAGGAGCTGAAGCCTTTTGCCTACCAATGGGTTGACGGGAAACAGATTCAGATTCCCTGCAATTATGTTTTGAAAGGAAACAGACTGAGCTTTACCTTTCCGGAAGGTTACGATAGCACAAAAGAACTGGTTATTGATCCAGTACTCATGGCCGCTACACTTAGCGGCACCTCTGGTAATATGGATTATGGACACAGTGCTACTTTCGATGACGACGGAAATATCTACTCGGGAAACCGATCCTTCGGAACAGGATATCCAGTTACTGCAGGTGCATTTCAAATTGACTTTGCCGGCACTTATCCGGATGCCGTTGATATTGGTATCAGCAAATACAATCCTACCGGAAGCCAGTTGATCTACGCTACCTATATTGGTGGAGGAGCGGAGGAATACCCTATGAGTTTGATCTGCGATGAAGCCTTCAACCTGTACATTGTGGGAACCACCAGGTCCAATAACTACCCAGTGACTGCAAATGCTGTGCAAGGTTCGCATCAAGGAGGCTACGACCTGGTTGTCACAAAGGTGAACAGCACAGGAACTCAATTATTGGGTAGCACTTATATTGGCGGAAGCAATGACGACGGAAACAATGTTAGTGTAGAAGAGTACGTGAATGCGGACGAATTTCGCTCTGAAATCATTCTGAATGGGAGCGGGGGCTGCTATGTTGCCTCCCTGAGCGCTTCTTCAAACTTCCCGGTCACACCTGGAGCATTTGACACCAACTTTAATCCAACAGGTCCCGGGGCCGCACAGGATGCGGTTGTATTTCAGCTTAACAGCGATTGTAGCCAGTTGATCTGGAGTTCCTATCTGGGCGAAAACGGACCTGATAGAGCGCTAGGACTCAGAAAGACAGAGGATGGTAGCCTCTTTGTGGTTGGAGTTGCCGGTGGCAGCAATTTCCCAACAGTTTCTGGTGGTTATCAAACCGGCTTTGGTGGTAGTATTTCAGATGGATTTGCTGTGAAATTCTCCCCAGGTGGTAACACCCTGACGGCAAGTACTTTCTACGGTGGCAACGGAAGCGATCAGCTCTTTCTCTGCGACCTTGACGAATTTGAAAACCTGCATGTGATCGGCAAATCATCTAATCCGATGCCTGTCACGGACAGCACCTATGTGGTTAATCCTGATGCCTGTGCCTTTGTGGCTGCCTTTGACAAAAATCTAAACGAGCTGGTCTACTCAACCAATATCGGTGTGGCCACTGTAACACAGGATTTTGCTCCGGTAGCATTTATGGTAGATCGCTGTAACTACATTTATTATTCAGCTTTCCAGGTGGCAGCCGGAATGCCTACATCCCCCGATGCCTACTACAGCAGCTTCCCTGTTGGGCAGCCTACCACCTTCTATCTTGGTGTGCTGACTCCATATGCAATGGATTTAGAATTCGGCACCTACTATGGTTGGAGCGAGCATGTTGACGGAGGAACCAGTCGATTTAATCCGGAAGGGATCGTATATCAGGCTGTTTGCAGTGGTATGAATGGCTCGCCCTTACAGACCTTGCCCAATGCCTGGTCTACCTATCAGTCAACCAATTGGGATGGTGGCGTTTTCAAGATCGATTTTGAAGTTAGTTCCTTGATGGCAGACATGGAAATTGATCCCGGATTGCAAGGCTGCGCCCCGTTTACCATTACCGGCCAAAATTATTCCACCGGTGCCACTGGTTACTATTGGGATTTCGGAGATGGTCAAAACTCTACGGAAGTGGGACCTACGCACACATACTATGAACCCGGAGATTACTATGTTTACATGGTAGCCAAAAATCCCTACTCCTGCCTTCTGGCGGATACAGTTGGATACTGGCTTAATGTATCGACGGAGGGCTATGCAACAGATACAGCATACTGCGCAGGTGAAACACTGCGGATTGAAATGGATCTAAACAATGCTACTTATGATTGGAGTACAGGTTCCACAGATTCCTTTATTGACGTCAGTGAACCGGGCACTTACTATGTAGATATCGTAGAAGATTTTTGTGATCGAAGAGACTACTTCTATGTCGATGAAATTTCTGTCGAAACAGACCTTGGCGCAGATCTTCAGTTTTGTACCCAGCCTGATGCTGTTCTTTCTGCAACTACACCAAATGCCTCCTATCTATGGTCTACTGGCTCCACAGAACAGAGTATACAAGTCGACCAGGCCGGATCATATTGGGTGCAAGTCTCCTATGGCAATTGCATTGATATTGACACGGTTCTTGTATTCGATTATAGTCTACCAGAAATCTCGCTCCCGGAGGCAGTGATCTGCGAAGGAAATAATATGGTGATTGGGAACAACTTACCCGCTGATCTCACCTACAGTTGGGATGGTAATGCGTCCGGACCTTTACTCATTGTTGATGAGGCAGGCGATCACGATCTATATGTCACCAATTCGCATTGCGATACCAATATTCCCTTGACCGTGACTCAGATTGCGAATGTGTACAACACGGTCGAAGTGCCTGTTTGCTCAAATAGCTACTACAATTTCTCAGGAGTGACACTTTACCCAGGAGACGAGCAGGACTTTATATTCGCTTCTTATACTGGTTGCGATTCTATCGTTACCATTCGAGCGATTGAGAAGCCGATCTATAGAGATACACTTGTGCTGCAGGCCTGCGCCGGATTTAATGCTGAATTTGACAACACCGAATTGGTGATTGGCTCGGTAACTGATTTCCAGTACAGCACCTCCTTTAGTTGTGATAGCAGCTATCATGTTTCAGTGCAAGGAGTAGATGTGATCTACAATACGGTGGATTATCCCACCTGCGACGGCGAAGTGACGATCTTCCAGGGTGAAGAAATCCCCGCTGGTTCTTCAATGCAATTTGCCTATACAGGCGAAAGTGGCTGCGATTCTTTGGTTACTATTAATGCGGCCCTGAGAAGCATCTACGAGGAAGAAGTACAGCTCTATACCTGTCCAGAAACAACTACCGAATTTGATGGCCAGCAATATGGTCCCGGTACTGATCTGGTCGTTCCATACCTGAGTGTGGCAGGCTGTGACAGTCTTATACATCTACTTGTAGATGCCTACGAAGAATACGAGGCAGAACAAAGTTATCAGGCTTGTGAAGGAAGCAACTATCAATACAATGATCTCGAAATTCCTGCAGGTAGCACTCAACTGGTCTCTTACACCAGCATCAATGGATGCGATTCGTTAATTACCGTAAGCATCGAAGCATTGGCTCCAAGCTTTGGCACTTATGAAATACCAACTTGTGAAGGCAGTACTGCTCTCTTTGAGGGAGAAGAGTTATTGATCGGTTCCAGTACGGAGTTTTTCTACACCTCTTCTGTAGGATGCGACTCAACACTTACGGTGAACATTACCGAAGTGCCGACTGTCTACGAGCAGGCGCAAATTGATGCCTGCGAAGGCACGGAAGCGCAATTTCAGGGGCAGAACCTGGCCATTGGGAGCTTTACAGATTTCACATTCCAGGCAAGCAGTGGTTGTGACTCTATCGTAACTATGGAGGTATTAGAGATTTCGACTGTGTACAATGAGGCGCAACTTCATACCTGCGAGTATACTGAGGCGATCTTTGAGGGAGAGAGTCTGGCAATTGGGTCTTTCACCGATTTTACCCTTACAGCAGAGTCAGGTTGCGATTCTATTGTTACTATAGAAGTTTTACCCTGGCCAGTGTATGCTTATGATGTGGATTTGATTGCCTGTGACGGCACTACAGCTTCATTTGACGGAGCAGATCTTGCAATCGGTTCTACAACAGAGTTTAATTACCAAACGACTAATAACTGTGATTCTATAGTTACTGTTTCTGTTTCGGGTGTAGACAATTATTTCCAGACGGTGGAACTATATGCCTGCCCTCAAGAGTATGCTGAATTTGATGGACAAGAAATCCAGGAAGGTACGACAACTGACTTCCCCTACCTTAGCATCAGTGATTGCGATTCTATTGTGCAGGTGACGGTGTTGCCCTATCCGGTTTATGCTTCGGATTTGGAGCTAGAGGCATGTGAGGGAATGAGCGCTGCCTTTGATGGCAATCTGCTTCCCATTGGCAGCAGTACTGACTTCCATTATCCGACGGTGAACAATTGTGATTCCATCGTGACGGTGCATGTAAGTTCCATCTCCAGAAGTTATCTGGAACTGACTGAGGAAGCCTGCGAAGAGGATTACTTCAATTTTGAAAATGTTGATATTCCAGCTGGTGAATCCCAGGATTTCTACTACTCCAATTCTGAAGGCTGTGATTCCATAGTGACCATACATGTAGATCCAAGGCCAACTTATTACACCGAGATCGACAGTATCATTTGTGGCACGGATAAGCTTCTATTTCTAGGTCAAAGCATCCCTGCTGATGAGGAGCACACCTTCTATCTTTCAACTGCCTCCGGATGCGATTCTACGATTCACGTGAGTGCAATTGCGGAGTTCCCCTACGTGGCTGCTACCAAGTTTCCCAGCGCTTTCAGTCCGAATGGGGATGGAATGAATGATGTTTTCCGGGCCACCAATACACAAAACGTCCTGAGTTTTGAGATGTTTGTTTTTGATCGATGGGGCAAGCAGATATTTGCTACTACTGATCCGACTATGGGATGGGATGGAACCTTCAAGGGGGAGCCAGTTGAATTGGGTGTTTATGTTTGGTTCTGCAAGGCCAACATTTTTGCTTGCGGAACAGATAAGGATGTGATGATGAAGGGTAACATTACAGTTGTTCGATAAAATATACAAGCGCAACGTTATAGTTAACAGTGCAAAGTGAAGGTGTGAATAACACACTGCTGCTTTGCACTTTTTTTGTGCCCGCTTGTATTATGCTTGCCTAGTCATTTTACTACAATGCTGGAAAATATTGAGTCCGGATCGGCTTGTAGGAATATTTCCTGGGCTCTAAAACTTTCGGTTCCTGTTGTCCTGCAGCTCTTCTTGCTACGGCCCACCAAAGCCAGCAAAATAGCCCCGGGTGCAGCGGTATGAACCGCCCAGCTGCGCCAGTGACTGCCAGGCCCATGCTGGCTCGCTCTCAAAGCGAGACGGCAGGGGCCCGGCAGGAACAAGCAGATGGGTGGTGAATAATAGCGGAACACGGGGAGCCCATTAGCGCGAGGAACTAGCGCTTCGCTCCTACAAAGGAATCCGTTTAGATTACTGATTTCAAGCTTGATCAGCGAGTGTTTAAGCCCACTTTAAATACTTTCATTAAAAATCTGTCGAAGAGATAATACATTGCGGGAACGACAACTAAGGTGAGGAAGGTGGCAAAGGTCAAACCGAAAATAACGGTCCAGGACATAGCGCCCCAGAAACTTGCATTGTCACCTCCAAGATAGATGTTGGGTTCGAACTCCGTTAGTAATCCGTAGAAATCGATATTAAAACCAGTGGCAAGAGGAATCAATCCGAGAATAGTTGTGATAGCCGTCAACAGCACTGGACGAAGTCTTGTACTTCCTCCTTCAACTATAGAGTCGATTACTTCTTGTTTGTTTAGCCTCCGGTCTGATAGTCCTAGTTCGAGCTTTTTTCTTTGCCGGACCAGATTGGTGTAGTCGATAAGTACAATCGCATTGTTGACCACGATTCCTGCCAGGGAGATGATACCAATGCCTGTAAGAATGATGACAAAATCCATCGCAAAATAAGTGTATCCGAGAAAGACACCAATGGTACTGAAGGCCACAGAAAGCAGGATAATAAAGGGTGTAGCAACCGAATTAAATTGCGTCACAAGTATCAAGAATATAAGAAATATCGCAATAAACATAGCCTTTAACAAGAAGGCTGAGGAAGCCTGTTGCTCCTCTTGCTCACCCGTAAACTTTACTTGAAAGCCATCCGGCAAATCATACGACTTCATGAGTTCAGAATACTCACCAATGATCTCAGTGGCATTGTAGCCTTCGGTAACATTAGAGTAAAGATTGATGACGCGATTTAGATCCAGTCGCTTTACTGCTCCATAAGTGGAACTGTACTCAACATCCGCAACTGCGGAAATGGGCACTTGTACGATCTGGCCATTAGACTGATTCCTGAAGGTTACTTTCTGGTTGAGAACTGAGTTGAGATCGTAGCGATTTTCTTCCTTGAAGCGCAATTGGATCGGGTACTCGTCTTCGCCTTCTTTATACTGTGAAATTTCTTTTCCAAAGACAGCAGTACGTACATCTGATGCGATTCTGCCCATCGACAATCCATAGCGTCTCGACTTTTCGCGGTCTATATTGAGCATGAGTTCGGGCTTGCCAAGATCCAGATCCATTTTGAGACCTTCTACACCTGGCACCCCAGACTCTTCAAGGTAGGTTTTGATTTTCTGAGATTCAGCAATCAGTTCACCGAAATTCTCAGCGCTGACTTCTACATTGATCGGAGGTCCGGTTGGTGGTCCATTGACTTCTTTTTCGATGGCCAGGGTCACACCTGGATATCCCTTGATTTCTCCACGGATGTTTTCCATCAGTGCAGTGGTTGAGGTACCCTCGCGATACTGAAATTCTTCAAAGAAAACGGTAATTCTCGCTTTGTTTGGTGTCGCACCCTGACTAGGCCCTTCATTAGGATCGCTGGTACCTTCTCCTACCTGCGTTAGCACAGACTCAACCATGTACTGATGCGGTTCTAACAGTTCCATGATACGCGTTTCAACATCACGGGCCAGTTCATTGGTTTTCTGTATATCTGTTCCTACAGGATACTCCAAGTAGACATTGAAGTAGTTGGGATCCTGTTCAGAGAACAGTGTAAATCTTATGTCGGAGCTGATGTACATAATTATAGAACCAACAAGCGCAGCGAAGGTACCGAGCAGTACCAGGTAGGGCATAGGGCCTTTCAATACAATACGCATAAACTTGCCGTAAACGCGCTCAAGGAAGGGCAGTACGCTGTTTCTAAATATAACAGAAAGAGGATCGAGCAAATAGACATTCAGTATGACCAATGCGGCGATGATGGCAAACAAGGAGCCCCAAAAGGTAAAGCCGCCGAAGTAGCAAAGCATGGAGAGTATGGCCAATGCAAGTGTGATCACCCAGATGCGTACATGGTTGGTTTTGACATCAACTTCACGGGTCATAAAGACGGATGTGAGTACTGGGTTTATGATAAGTGCCACGAAGAGTGAGCAGAAGAGTACGATGATGAGCGTCATCGGCAGGTAGCGCATGAACTCACCCATGATATCGTTCCAGAACAGTAGCGGCAGGAATGCCGCCAGGGTGGTAAAGGTTGATGTAATGATCGGCCAAGCTACCTCTCCTGCGCCTTCTTTGGCCGCCTTTTTGGGTGGATAGCCCTCCTCTACCATCAGTCGATAGATGTTTTCCACCACTACGATGCCGTTATCCACCAGCATTCCTAGTGCAAGGATGAGTGAAAACAGCACCATCATGTTGAGCGTGGTGCCGTAGAAACCTAGTAACATGAAACCCATCATCATGGAGGTTGGAATGGCAATTCCTACGAAAATCGCGTTCCTCAGTCCCAGGAAGAAAAGTAGTACCAATACTACCAGTATAACTCCGCTGATGATACTGTTCTCCAGATTTTCCACCATCATTCGAGTGATCTTGGAGGTGTCGTTTACAATTTTGATAGACAGTCCTTCTGGCATTTTGCCACGTTCGACTTCCACTATTTTCTTGATCTTGTCGGATGCATTGATGAGGTTCTCACCGCTTCGCTTTACCACATCGAGTATCACCATTGGCACTCCGGACTCCCTTGCATAGCTGATTCGATCCGCATAATCGAATTTGACATCTGCAACATCTTTGAGGTATACAATACTCTGTCGTTCGTTTTTGACGATGACATCGCCGATTTCGGAGACGGCTTTGAATTCGCCAACAATTCGAATGTTTCTTCGGATGTCACCAGCGAGAATATCTCCACCAGACATGGTCATGTTTTCCATGCTGATGGCATTCTCGATATCGAACATGCTTAGCTCTCGGGCCTCCAACTGCTGCACATCTACCTCGATTACTACCTCCTTATCCTGCACTCCCCGGATATCGACACGAGTGACTTCGGGCAGTTTTTCAATGAGATCCTGATAATGTTCTGCTGAGCGTTTTAGATCATCCATTTCGTTTGAGCCTGAAATGTTGAGGCTCATGATGGGTAGTTCGCTGAAATTAAAATCGAAGACGTCGGGATCGGTTGGCAGGTCGTTTGGGAGATCCTGCTTGGCTTTGTCAACCGCATCTTTGACCTCGTCCATTGCCTCTTCTATAGGCACTCGCATATCAAACTCGACCACGATGGTACTGAAATCCTGAATGGAGGTAGATTCGAGTTTCTTGACTCCTGAAATCGCGTTGATCTCATTTTCCAAGGGTCGGGTAACGAGATTTTCCATATCCAATGGTGAGTTGCCCGGATATGCTGTTCCGACGAATACTGTGGGGATTCGAATCTCAGGGAAGTTTTCCCTTGGCATTGTGAGGTAAGTTCCCAGGCCGATCATGAAAATCAGGAAGATCATCACAAATACACTCGTAGAATTCTCCACCGCCATGCTAGAGAGTGCAAACTCTCTGATAACCGATTTTTTCTTCTCTTCTCCTTCCATACGCTTTAGCCTATTGTTTGGCTTTCTATTCGGAATCTTCTCTCCGCTCAATGATACTCAGTTCAACACCTGGTTTGAGCGCCCTATGCCCTTCCACGATTAGCTGCTCACTGCCGCTAAGTCCACTGCTAATGACTGCTTCAGAAGCAGTCGCGGCACCTTTCTCTACATAGACCTTCTTGGCTTTTTGCTTATCACCATTAGCTTCGACTATGAAAAGATAGTCTCCTTCTAGGTCTTGCAATAGCACATTAGTAGGCACCACTACCGCATTTTCGATTGCGCTCTCCTTTGCCAGAATATTTGCCATCAAATTTGGCAGCAGTTTTTTATCTCTGTTGTTCACTGCGATTTCAATTCGGAAGGTACGATTGGCTGGATTTATCGTCGCTCCCATTCCTGAAATCTTAGCCTCTCGCTCTATGTTCAGAGAAGGAAATTGCAGCATCACCTTGTCTCCTACCTTGATGGTACCTAGATAATTCTCCGCAACATCTGCTATTACCTGCACATTTGTTTGGTCGATTACCTTTGCGATCGGCATTCCGGGCGAAGCTAGTTCTCCCTGCTTTGTGTAAAGAATGTCAACGACTCCAGATACAGGTGAATAGACATTGTACTTACCTGTTTGTGCATCTATTGTTGAGAGCTTGGTTTCCAGAGACTCTACGTCATTTTTTGCTTTGAGATATTCCATTTCGGAGCCGATCTTTTGGATCCACAGCTTCTCTCTGCGTTGGAATACATCTTTGGCAAGATTCAGCGCCAATTGTAGCTCCTCCCTGTTTTTCCCCATAAGTTCGGAATCAATCTTCGCGACTAACTGTCCCTTGCGAACGCGATCTCCTTCCTCCACTCCTAACCAGGTTATGTTTCCCGCCATTTGCGAGGTCGCATTAAAATTCCCTTTGGATTCGACCACTCCCTGAATTTCTACAAGGTTTTCAAAGGTCTGCTGTTTGAGCTGTGCAACTGACACCAGCGCTTTGGGTTTCCTGGCGCCTTCCATTACGAATTCGGGTTCGTATTCCTGAATCTTTGACTCAAGCTCTTTGATTTCCGATTTCAGTTTCTGTATATCCTTTTGCTTTTCCCTTAGGAGTAGCTTCATTTCTTTGGGATCGCTTACTGCCGAGGACTTTACATCGCCAGCACAACCAATTGCGAGGCTGACCAAGAGGACTAAACAGATACCAACTAGATTATGATACATACGTAGAATTGTAGTCAATTTATAGGTTTCCCAGAGCTTTGTCGAGGCTGGATCTCGCAATTACCAGGTCGTAAAGCGCCTTTACATACTGCGCTTGAGTTTGGTGCAATTGGGATTCAGAGCTGCTTACTTCCAAACTCGATCCGATTCCCTCCTTGTATTTGATAATGGCAACATTGTAGATTTTTTCTGCCAAGGTCAAGTTTGCTTTTTGACTTTTGACCTGCGCTGCCGCAGTTTGGTAGTCGATTTTTGACTGTGCCACTTCAAGCGCAATGGATTGTTGAATTTGCTCGCGAGTGTTAGCTAGTTTCAATCGATTGATCTCTTTTTGCTGTATCTGCGAACGTTTCAAAAAGCCATCGAATATTGGAATGTTCACCTGCAAGCCCACCAATGAATAAGGCAACCACCTGTCCTCAAATACATCGAATTTATCAGACTGAAATGAGGTAGCCAGCGATCCAAAAGCGTTAACCGTTGGTAGATACTGTTTTCTAACTGCCTTCGCATCGAGTTCGCTTAGTTCCATCTGCATATCCAACAAATCCAATTCTATACGGTTTTGCGCTTGCAGATCAAGATCGAGATTTTCACCAGCTAAGGCCACAAAGAACTCCAGCTCATCTGTCAACAAAATCTGTTCGTCGATTGGGTAACCCATCTGGAATTTCAGTAAGGTCTTAGCCAACTGGGTTTGTCTATATGCATTGTCAGCCTGACTGGCTAAGTTGGAGAGTGACAAGGTAAGTCTGTCCACTTCTATTTCTTCGACAAATCCGTTTTGGTAAAGCTGACTGGTTTCGTATAAGAGTTTGTCAACGTTAGATATGTTTTTATCCACCAATTCCTGATTAGCCTTAGAAATAAGCACCAGATAATAGGCCTTTCTCACCTGATCAGTAATGTCAATTACACTAGATCTGATCTGCTTTTCAGCAAGTTCTACATAAAGATCAGCTGCTTCCAGGCCCACCCAATAGGAGGCATTGAATAACAATTGACTGGCGTCCAGTGAAGCTCCAATGTTATTTTTAGTACCGAAAACTACTTCTATTAATTCCGGCTCAGTTTCTATGCCAGTGGTGTCTGGAGGACCAAATGCTGTAGGATCCAATAGTGTTGCCTGCTGCTTTAGAAAGTGCTGTAGGTTTATCGACCCATTTACCTGCGGTAGGGCAGTGGACTTCACCTCTTTTACTTTTGCTTTTGCTTCAGCGACATTAAGCTTTGCATTATCCATGCTGCTGTGATTCTTCAGCGCGTAGGCAATCGCTTCCTGTAGAGAAAACGGCGTGCTGGCATCTTGCTGTGCAATGACAGATCCGAACTGCAATAGAAGCAGGAATACAATTATCAACTTAGGCATTTCCAGTACTTTTTGCTCGCTTTAAATTGTTCTCCATATATTCTTTCCCTGATTGTGAGCATATACCATTAAAGTGATAGCGGAGGTATTCCCAGTAGACTTTCACCAGATCGTACTGACTTGCAGGGAAGCTCTCTTCGCTGATCAGTTGATGTGACTGGTTGATGTAAAATTTAGCTACTAGAGAGGCATTTAGCGTAGATCGGTATAATCCCTGGGCCTTACCCTTTTCTATATTCTGTTTGATCTTAGAATACACGTAGTTCAGGCGATGTCTTTCAACACGCTGCCAGGAATTTCGATAGTACTTTTTCAGATCATACACCAGGCTTGAATTCAGGCTTGACAAGTGCTGACTAACATAATTGCCGATCTCCACCATCTCTTCAATTGCATTGTGATTCTTCTCCGATATCTGATCACAAATCTTACATTCGTCAATCAAGAAAGCCTCTATAGCTTTATCTACAAGGTCCTTCTTGTTGTCCACAAAATTGTAGATAGTCTTTTTTGAGATTCCCAGTGAACGGGAGAGGTCTTCCATGGTAACTGAACGTATTCCGTATTTGGAAAATAGTTCACTTGCTTCGGCAATTACTGTGCTGAGATTGATCATAGTTTTCGCTGTCCCATAGAAAACATGGAAACTATACCGAAGTTCATAGTTTCCTTGGTTCCGAGCAAGGTTCTCTTTATCAAAGGGTGTCTAATGTCATTTTTGGGCTTTTTGGACGGCTTTATTGCGGGAGGAGCTACGAGCAAGCGGGTCTCAGACACAAGTAGCCGAACAAAAAAAGGCCGTGCTCAATGAGCACGGCCTCAACTTTTAATAAAACCTTTGTTTAGACACTACTTCTTCTGATTGTAGAATCTTCCTTTCTTGCCTTTTGCTGCAGATTCACCATTTGCTGGACCTACTCGCATCATAGCACAACGGAATCCTACCCAGTTTGCAGCCTGGTCTTCATCCATGTATCTACGTACACTTGGTGAAAGATAATAAGCACGGTCGTTCCAGGAACCACCCTTTACAACTCTCGACTTGTCACTTACCAAAGTAACGGTCTCATCATACACTGCTTGTGAACGATCGTCACCATCACGGTAGTTGACCACATTACTCTGCTGGTAGTTGTAGCGATCCCCAATCTCGTCTTCTTCGTACTCTCTGTACTTCAAGCGCCCAAGACTGTCTTTCGGTGCAGCTTTACCTTCCTCATCCAGTTCCATCGTAGTAAAAACGTTTCCTCTGAAAGGATTGAAGTCTTCAACATCAGAACTTGAAAGCGGACGATATACATCCAAACACCACTCGCTTACATTTCCTGCCATGTTGTAAAGACCAAAGTCGTTTGGCATATAGGTTCTAACTGGTGCCGTAATCTCCGCATTATCGTTCAATGCACCAGCCACACCCATGTTATCACCGCGACCTCTTTTGAAATTTGCTAGCATCGCTCCTTGGTATTTACCTCTACGCTTAGAACGCACCGTGTAACCATCCCACGGATAGATTCTCTTTTCCATGTAACGTTCCTCGTCTTTGGTCGGCTGAGTACCCATTTGGGCAAGTGCTGCATATTCCCACTCGGCCTCGGTAGGTAGTCGGTAATCCGGCAGCATGATACCATCATCAAATCGCACACGACGAGTTTCTTCGCCATTCGGATCATAATTCTTCATGCCCTTTTTAACAACACCTTCGTATTGTCCGGCCAAATAAGACTCACTGTTGAAGTTATCCTCACCTTGCTGATTTGGATCGAGCTCAAGAATGCCCTCGTCAACCAACATCTTTTCGTTCACCCTGTCTGACCTCCAGCGACAGTACTCATTGGCTTGTAGCCAGGTAACACCAACAACTGGATAATCATTAAAGGAAGGGTGACGGAAGTAGTATTTTACATAAGGCTCGTTGTAAGAAAGCTCCTCACGCCATACCAAGGTATCTGGCAATGCTTTTCTTACTACCTCAGGATAGGTTTCGCCAAATACACGCTTAAGCCAGTAAGTGTACTCTCTGTAGTTGATGTTCGTTACCTCATTCTCATCCATATAGAAGGAAGAAACGGTAACTCTCCTGGGAACATTGTCGTATTCATACATCACATCTTGCTGTGCTGCTCCCATAACAAATGTGCCACCCTCAATAAAGGTGAGGCCTGGACCAGTCTTTTGCCCCTGGTCATCGGCTTTGTAAAAACCACCCCATTCCGGGTCGTTGTAATCCCAGCCTGTAGCGGAAGAACCATCCTTCTTTTTACAAGAAAACAGCCCCGCACACAGTACAAATACTGCTAGGTAACTGGCAAATCTTAGTGTTGTCTTCATCCTTTAATGTCCGATTTTATTAAGGCCTAACAAAAATTATCGTTTTACCCTGACAATCAAAGTCAAACGATATAGCGTGCTTTTTTAACCATGGTTGCCGAATATGCCTACGACATCACTACAATATAGGGTCAGGGTCGGAATATCTCCGGACACTGAAGCGAATTTCTTAGTTTCTGTCGTGAAGCAGCATTTCTCGTCTTACCAAAGTCTATAGAAACTGTGAATTCATGTGCCTGTGTATCCGATTTTAACTCCGACACATTGAAATCACTGCTATATGCAAATCTGAAAACGCCAACTCGCAAACCCAGTAACATGATCACTGCATCTGCATTCCCAAATGCATGGCGGTACCATCCACCGCCAAACAACATGCCCTTACCCATGTAGGAACCAACGTTTAACTGAAAAAATCGCTCTTGGTTTACAAACAGTGCATTCGGCGCTACATAAAACGGCGATTTATCCAATTTATTATCGCCAAAATAGAAAACGTTTCCAAGGTGAAATGAGGATCTGACCTTTAACTTATTGTCTTGATCCCCAAAGCCGCTGAACGATATATCCGGTGCGTTGATATGCTTGAACGAACCTCCCATGTAGAAAGTGTTTGAAAAAGCCATAATTCCCACGCCAATATCCATCATGATCTTGCTCGTCTCCAACAATGGAGCCTCGGCAGTCACAAGTGACCCATCAGGACCAGCAAGAGGATCAATCTGATCCAGAAAGATCAGCTTGTCCTGTGCAATCGATTTCTGAATTAGCCCCAACTGCATGCCTGCCTTGATGCCAAAATTTCTGGTAACAGGCAACTGATACGCATACAAAGCGTTGATAAAGTTTGTATTATATATGCCATCACCAGCTCTGTCCGCTATCAATGAAACGCCCACAGAACTGCGAAAGTCAGCGAAGTGCTGATCATAGGAAGCCGCCATTGTCTGATAAGCATTGCCCAGATTTGGCCACTGATTCCGATAACCAACAATTAGCCGGGGATGGGCGGAAAAGCCAATCATCGAAGGATTCAAATGCGTAGGAACATGATAGAATTGACTGAATTCTACCTCCTGAGCTGATCCTTTTTTGCCAGCAAACAAGAAAAGAAAAACAATCAGTCCCGCTATGGAATAAATCTTACTCATGTGATCACAACAAATTGACAATCTTAGCCTTTCCAACAAAAATAACTCCGAACTTCTAGCGGCTAAAAGCCCCGCAAGATAGCGTATTCAACTATTTTTTTCCATTCCTTGCATCCTTTCGCTTTATTCTAACGTCTTCATGGCAAGCGCAAGGTTGCTTTATCCACAAAACGACAAATATTCTGCTTATTTGACAATATTATTACCCTAATTTAGGTCCGCCCTTAGAACGTGTAATTGTTCAATTAATTTCCTTCGGGATCAAATAAGCTGTTATGTCCGATTATATAGGCAGAATTAGCGCCCTATGCCTGCTATTCTGCAGTCTTGCCGCACTCTCCTCACAATACTTATTCGCCCAGTCCACCTTACAGCAGCATTACGAGCTCGACTGGATGGAAAGCCCCGAAATTGTCCACTTTGATGGCAAAGACCACAAGGTTTTGCACTTTGATAAGGCCGCCGTTGATCTCAGAGTTAATAACCTGCCTTACTTCACGGAAAGAATCAAATTACCATCCTATGGTTCTTTCACTTTGAGGCTGGAAAATCGGGAATATGGACCAGTCATGGAAGATTTTGAGTCATCCGAGGCGCATGCTATAGGAGATCGGATAATCTTCCTACTGGATCACAGCTACGAAGCCGGCGAAGTATACGCCGAAATCAAGTTTTGCCCTCTTCTACAAACCCCTTCGGGCATAAGGTCAATTAGAGCCTTTGATCTTGTGCTCGAACATAGCCCAGAAGTACAGAGCTTGAATACAAGAGATACCTACAATTACAACTCCGTACTTAACCAGGGAGAGTTCTACAAAATTCAGGTCTCCGAGTCAGGCATTCACAAAATTGACAAAGCACTCTTGGAGGAATTGTCGATCGATGTCAGTTCCATTCGTTGCAGCGATATCAGAATCTATGGAAACGGAGGCGGCATGTTACCCGAACCAAATGATGTGGAACGCACGGACGATCTGGGGGAAAACCCCATCCTTGTTGAAGACAAAAACGGCAACAACCAGTTTGACGATGATGACTATATCCTATTCTTCGCCGAAGGGGCAGATGAATGGGTATACAATCCTGAGGATGACCTTTTCGAGCATAAGACAAATCTCTACAGCGATATGAACTACTATTTCCTAAACTTTGATTTGGGACAAGGGCTGCGCATTGCAACAGCGGAGCAAATTAACCAAAGCCCCACAAGTGAAGTGGATAGTTACACTTACCTGCAATACCATGAAACTGAAATAAAGAACCCACTCAAGTCCGGGCGCTACTGGCTGGGGGAAGAATTCAGCGCAGTAACTTCACAGGACTTCAATTTTCAAACACCTGACTTTGCCAGCGATGAAGCGACCAAAATTGGCTTTCAGGTGGCAGGCAGAAGCGAGTCCAATGGCAGCCAATTCCAGATCTACACAAACGGAAGCCTCGCAAAGACCGTCCCATTCAGCTATATCAACATCGGTTCTGAACAGGCAGACTACTGCAGACTCGGAGACGGCCTGATCGACTTGGCCAGTAGCTCCGCTTCTTTGAATATCAACCTGCAATTCAATAAATCAAACTCAAGTGCTAAGGGATGGTTAGATTACATCAATCTAAACAGCAGAAGAAAACTCAAAGTACTTGGTTCACAATTTGCCTTTAGAGATCAGTATTCTGTATCAGAAGATGCGGTGACGAAGTTCAACCTTAGCCACAGCTCATCTGTGACAGTATGGGATGTCAGCGATATCTTCAACGTAAGACAAATTCCACTGCAATCCGAAGGTGGGGGGAGTAGTTTCATCGCAGAAACCAATACCATTAAAGAATTTGTTTGCTTTACTGGAACTGAGTATCTCAGCCCACAAAGTGTAGGCAAGATTGAGCGTCAGAACCTGCATCAGGCGCTCTATCCGGACCTGTTGATCATCACACACCCGGACTTCCTTTCCGCTTCGAATAGACTCGCAGATTTTCACCGAGAGGAGGATGGAATGATTGTACAGGTCTGTACGATAGATCAGGTCTTCAATGAATTTTCCTCCGGTAGACAAGACATCGGCGCTATTCGTGATATGGCCAAATTGTACCGCGACAGGGCAGTAGCCGATGGAGCAAATTCCCTCAAGTACCTGCAACTGGTTGGAGATGCTTCTTATGACTTTAAGAATATCAAAGAAGAAGAAAGTGTCAATACCAACTTTGTGCCCACCTTTCAGAGCATCAACTCATTTAACGGAGGCAACTCTTACTGCACCGACGATTTTTTTGCACTCCTGGATGATAGCGAAGGCGGCAACCTAAATACCAACAGTGCGAAACTGGACATCGCTGTCGGACGACTACCGGTTTCTACACCGGCACAAGCAGAAGCGGTTGTAGATAAACTAATCCACTACAAGTCTGAGGCTTCAATGGGCGATTGGCAAAATAATGTGACCTTCATCGCTGACGATCCCGATAGCGCGCTTTCCAACACCCACTTCAATGATGTTGAATACCATACGGCTTACATGGATACCGCACAAGAGCAGTATAACGTAGACAAGATCTACCTGGATGCTTTTGAGCAAGTTAGTACTTCCGGGGAAAGCCGATATCCGACTGTGACGGAGGCCATCAGTAGAAAGATTTTTGTTGGTACCAGCATTGTGAATTATGCCGGGCATGGTGGACCTAACAGCTGGACTCAAGAAAGAATTCTGGACATTCCAACAATATTGAGCTGGCAAAACAAAGACAAACTGCCTCTCTTTGTGACCGCTACCTGTAGCTTCAGCCGTTATGATGATCCTGGATTGACCTCCGCCGGTGAAGAGCTGGTGCTAAACCCTAATGGCGGCTGCTTCAGCATTGTAACCACCGTCAGGCTGGTCTACAGTTTTTCCAATCGGGCACTCAACTACAGTTTCTTAAACGCGCTCTACCACATGGAAGACGGGGAGCATCTCACCTTGGGTGAGGCGATGCGTCGCGGAAAGAATAATGCCACACAAGCAAGCGCAGACAACAATAGAAAATTTGTACTACTGGGAGATCCGGCAATCACAATGAATTTCCCAAAATACAACATTAGAACACTAAGCATCAATGGAGCCTCCCTGGAGCAGCCTGATACCCTTCGCGCACTGCAAAAAGTGACAGTTACGGGTCAGGTTGAGGATAGTAATGGGAATCTGATGCAGGACTTCAACGGGACCGTTTATCCCACAGTTTTTGATCGTAAGCTTCGTCTGGCAACTTTGGGCAATGACTACCCGGCTCAGATAGACAGTTTTGATCTGCAAAAAAACGCCATCTTTAAGGGCGTAGCTAGTGTCACCAAAGGTGCTTTCGAATTTTCATTCATCGTCCCGAAAGACATTTCCTTCGAAGTAGGCCCAGGCCGTATTAGTTATTACGCAAAAACCGACGAGCAAATTGATGCCAATGGATTTACAAACAGTCTCAAAGTAGGAGGGATCGACCCTAATTTCGATGCAGATAATCAGGGACCAGAAATCGACCTCTTCCTCAACGACCGCAACTTCGTTTTTGGAGGACTGAGCAATGACGAACCACTGCTCCTGGTGGATCTGTTTGATGAAAATGGTATCAACACCGTGGGTACAGGTATTGGACATGATGTGACCGCCAAACTTGATGAAGACAATCAAAACACTATCGTACTCAACGATTTTTACCAGGCAGAACTGGACAATTATCAACGAGGAACAGTAGAATTTCCTATGAGCAAGCTCGAATCCGGGCGACATGTTCTCGAAGTAACAGCCTGGGACGTCTATAACAACTCAGGAAAAGCACTTACCGAGTTTGTCATTGCAGAAACTGCTGACCTGGCTTTGGAACACGTTTTGAACTACCCAAATCCATTTACCGACAATACGGCCTTTTGGTTTGAGCACAATTATCCGGGACAACCGCTTACCGTGCAAATCCAAATCTTCACCGTATCCGGAAAGATCGTTAAAACCATCAATGAGGAAATTATATCTAAAGGGACCAGAATCAACGATATAACCTGGGATGGACGCGATGACTATGGCAATAAAATCGGTCGCGGAGTATACGTTTACAAGCTCAATGTGCAAGCAGGCGATAATCAGAGCGTAAACAAGCTAGAAAAGCTCGTCATCCTAAAATAAATCCAAAATAGGACGTTATATAAACAGTTAATTAGAGAATCCTTACTTTTGAATCTTAAATTCTTAGGGCGGCATGCTTAATGAAGCCGCGGAAAGACACCCAATACAAGAAAATATGAGAACTTCTTTTTTGAAATTTTGCTTTGCTATCTGTCTCTGCTTCGCCTTTGGAGCGCAAAACACAGAGGCACAAGTGGATGTAGGAGACCTAAATGGCCAGTTTGGGGAAAGCGTGAACACGGTCTATACCTCAATCCCGTTCCTGCGCATCAACCCAGATGCAAGATCTGGCGGGATGGGTGATGTAGGTCTGGCCACCTCACCGGATGCCGCCTCTATGTACTGGAACGCCTCTAAGCTTGCCTTCATCGACAATGACATGGGTATGTCACTGACCTATACGCCATGGCTGAAGGAGCTGGTAAATGATATCTATATCGCATACCTAACAGGTTACAAAAAAGTAGACGACATCCAGTCTCTGGGTGTGAGTCTGAGATATTTCTCTTTGGGTGATATCCAGTTCACAGATATCAATGCTGAGCCCGCAGGGCAGTTCTCACCACGAGAGCTCGCATTCGATGTAGGATATGCACGAAAGCTGGGCGAAAAATTCTCGATGGGTCTTACTTTGAAATATGCCTACTCTAACCTGGCAAAAGGTCAAAACGTAAACGGAAATGTTATCAAACCAGCAACAGCTGCGGCCGGCGACATCTCTTTCTTCTATACCGACGATATGTTGATTGGTACCAGCGATGCACAGCTATCTGTTGGTGGCGCAGTATCCAACATCGGAAACAAAGTATCTTACACCGAAACCGAGCAAAAGGATTTCATTCCTATCAACCTTGGTGTAGGTGCAGCCCTCGAACTAAACTTCGATGAGTACAACAGCATCATGATCGCAGCAGACATCAACAAGCTGCTCGTTCCAACTCCCGCTCCGGATTCCCTGTCTACCGATGGTACAAACCCACGTGACAAGGCAGTCATTAGCGGTATGTTCGGATCCTTTAATGATGCGCCAGGTGGTGGAAAAGAAGAGATGCAGGAGCTAATGTATTCCTTCGGTCTGGAATACTGGTACAACAAGCAGTTCGCCGTTCGTGTGGGACATTACAATGAGCACAAGTACAAAGGAAACAGAAAGTACATGACCGTTGGACTGGGACTCAAGTACAACATCTTTGGATTGAACTTTTCCTACATCATCCCAACCACGCAAAACAGAGGTACGAGTCCTCTCGACAATACGCTGCGATTCTCGCTACTCTTCGACTTCAACAGCGAACAAGCAGATAGCTAAAGCCAGGGGTAAGAAAAGACATTTTAGTGAGATTCACTTATGTCTTGTATATTCTGGCGATTACTTTTTAGGTAAAAAGGCAAAGCCCGAATCGACTTATAGTTGATTCGGGCTTTTATTTTTTTGGGCGGCTGCCAGCCTGGCCTGGCAGCAAACGATTGCGCACTATATAAAAAGCATAGCCCAATGCCAGTCCATGCTGTCACCGGGCTATCCGCTAATACTCACCTTGTGGCTAGCGGTTCGGCAATTGTCGGCTGTGGTCTCCTCCTAAAGTCGGAGCCCCCATCCGCCATGCCTCACTCGCTATCCCCGGCGGCTCGTTCCGCTTCTATCCCTGCCGCGGTCGCCAACATTAAGGGATAGGGAATCAATAACTGTCCGATTTTGACGCCGCTGGAAATGATTTAGACGAGGCATTTTTTGACAGCATCCTGGTTGGCTGGTGGAGAAAAATAACGATGGATAAAGCATTTCTTGCAAGTCAAAATGGACAGTAATTAATTCGCAGTCCCTAAAGTTGTATTTCTGGTACACCAATGGCAGAAGCATTCTTTTTGTAAAGATTATAATCAGCTACGGTTACATGACCGTCAAAATCCACTTCCCAGTTATTGTAAAACAATATCTCAGAAGAACTGCCAAGATAAGCGTTAAAGTCTGCGAAAGTCACCACCCCATTACCATCAAAATCTCCGGCAAGCATACAGGCTGAACCACCAATCAATAGCTGCTGATTGGTTCCATAGGCCTGAGTCACAGCACTGGTAAAATCGTACGAGGCTGCTGCCGCAGATAAACTAAGCACCTGGCCGCTCATGACATCCACATGTCCTTTATGTCGGACTACAACATAATAGTCGCCCGGCAAAACCGTCGAGAACTTCAACTGCGGAGTCCCGTCAACATCCAGCACAGTACCATCAGCCGTCAAGATGGCTGCCTTTGATTCATCAGCAGCACCAGCTCTGCTCGAACGCAACTCCACAATCACCCAATCAACTGCATTTGCAGGATAGCTGGCTATGCTTTCAGAGCCAACATAATTCCATGGTGCTGCATTATAGGGTTGCGAAAGTGGCATCAAGCCTGAAACAGACAAATTGGTACTCATCGCGCTTCCGTCAAATGGCCCTTCCAATGCAACCTTCACTTCAAGCTCAACTCCCGGGGCTGAAACATTAGTACATGGAGGAGGAGTAGGGCAACCATCCACCGAATTCATTCCTCCATGAGTCGCCAGTGCACTTTGTACCAGGGCATAGGCGTCGCAATCTTCCATTAGATAGTAGTCCAACCAGGGCACAAGCACGTCGTCAACTCTCGCGTTCTGATCAGCCTGGTTCAGGAAAGGCCCCCAGCCAAACGCGCAGGTAAAGCCTTCTGCTGCAAAACAAGAGGTCGCGCCACCATCACTGAAACGACAATGAGCAGCCCCATCAATCTCATAGTATACCTTACAGCTTGCCGCAGAAGCATCATACATAGGCTTTTGATGATCACCCACCGGTGCAACACAATCCTCTCCTCCGGCAATAACCAGGGTAGGAATTGTGATATTGGCTGCAGCAGCTATCGCAGATGGAGTTGTTTCCGCCGCTGCCATATTAACTAGCGTAGTAACATTGGGCGGATCGTTTTCGGCCGCGAGAAAGCTGCTGCCTCCTCCCATCGAATGACCACCTACAGCCGTCTTGTTCTTAATGACGCCAAAGAACTGAGAAGCGGGATCAGCTCCCTCCGCCTGCATCCCATTGACAGCAAACAAAAGATCTGCACCAAAATCACCATGACTAGGACTAAAACTAGTCTCAGTTTCGGGCAACACCATAATATAGCCCTTTGGTGTGAGTGTATTGGAAAGTTGGGTATAGACACCGGGATCTATGGTAAATCCATGCCCATATACAAATACTGGGAACTCAGTGGCACCTCCACCTGCTATAGGCGCATTTGTGCCAGCGCTGGTAGCTGGATAATACACCAGGCAGGATATGTTTCGGTTTCCTCGTGATGCGTCCACAAAGGTGATCGTGGTCTCTCCTATAGCATACTGTGCTGTTACGGAATTTGATTCAAACAGCAGAAAAGAAAGAAAGCAAATGGCTAGAGTGATCCATCTGGAATTCATCGGGTTCAAGTTTAGATTTGTGGCTATATGGCCTTGTATTCGCTTGAAAATACGTTTTATCGGCCAGATTTGAAGCAAATCCAACATCAAAACCCCGTAGATGAACTATCGATGACCTGTGTACTGCGCTACTTAATTGTCGGCTCCATTGCCTTGTATATGGCATCCTGGATCTTGGTCCTCGTATCCATTGACCACAGTTTCGTATTGTTCATATTTGGGTGAATACGATTTGAAATGAACACATATACCAGGTTATGTGTAGGGTCTACCCAAGCGCAGGTACCAGTAAAACCCGAATGACCATAGGTTCCCGGGCTTACCAACTTGCCAGTAGGTCCATCGACATGCGGCTCTGTTGGCTTATCAAAACCCAATCCGCGTCGACAGTCAGGATATTGCTTGGAAGTAAAGAGATCAATGGTGGACTCTTCGAAGTAGCTTTTACCTCCATAGAATCCACGATTAAGGAATAGCTCCATCAAAATGGCCACATCATTTGCAGATCCAAAGAGTCCTGCATGTCCTCCTACTCCTCCCTGCATAGCAGCTCCCATATCGTGTACATGACCCCGAAGTAGCTGCTTCCGAAACTTATCATCTTGTTCTGTCGGAACGATCATGTCGAGAGGAAACTTTTCTCTGGGCAAAAAAGTCAGACTGGGAATGCCTATTTCATCGTAGAATCGATCCTCCAAGTAATCCTGCATTGGTTTTTTTGCATAGCCCTCAATTATCTGTTTAAACAGATAAAAGCCAAGATCGCTGTATTTGTAGCGGCGTTTGTTTGGCAGGTCCGAATCAAGCAGCACTTTCTGCATATCCTGTAGATAGCTGTCACGCATATACATCTCTTCAGCCACTTCGATTGAATAGTTTTCCAGGGGCTTTTTACTATAGATGGCATCACGTTGAGACAATGTTTCTTCGTAGAAAGGAATCCAGGCCGTCAGTCCTGCTGTATGAGTCAGCACCTTTCGGACTTCAAGTTTGGCTTTATTTGTTCCTTGAATGGAAGGGATAAGCTGTCCCATTTTTGAATCCAGGGAGATGGCCCTGTCTTCGTACATATCCATAATACCCAGCATAGAGGCATTGATCTTCGTGAGAGAGGCCAGGTCATAAATATCCGTTAGCTCTACGGCCCTTTTCTTTTTGTATGTATGGTAGCCATAGGCCTTTTCAAAAACCACAACGCCATCCTTGGCCACAAGAACCTGCGCCCCCGGGGTAGCCTGAGCACGCATAGCTTCTCCAACAAAATCGTCGATGCGTCTTAGTTTTTCGCTATCCAGCCCTACCTCTTCCGGGATCCCATACTGCAATCTTTGTAGGGCCGGGGTCATCACTCCCTGCCCATAAGGGTATACCAGCGAAGCGGAAACAGGAAGCTTTCCCTTGGCAGGAATCGCTCCGAAAACCATTTGTGCTGTAAGGTTTTGTGTGTCTTCCGTATCCTGATATGCAACAATTGTTGTGGGTGACTGCTCGAAGTAGCGAAGACTATAAGGGCTCCCAAAAATTGTCAGCACGACGTTTGAGGATTGTTGTAACTGCTGGATCAAATCTAGACTTGACTGTGTAAGGCCATATTGTTTCTTGGCATATCGACTCATGTCATGTATGCCGATTACAATTTCATCATAGCCTTTTACCTTGTCGAATATTTCAGCAAACTTCGCCGGAGTCGCATCTTTCGGAATATTGTAATGGTCAAAAAGTGTATACTTGCCCAGGGTTTTCTGAAAGGCATTCACTTCCTCTGTGCCAATTGCCAGTGAGGCAAAGCGCTTTCCCTTCATCTCTCTGATTGGCAAGAGTTGGTGATCGTTGCGGGCCACTGTCAGTGCCTCCGCAATTAGCTTTCTGATCAAAACATGTATAGCTGGTTGGTTGAGTTCCTCCACCAGATTATCCAATATCACTTTGGGTTTTTCATTCAAACCCACCTTATATTTTGCCTTGAGAATCTTTTCTACTCTTCGATCAATTTCCTCCATGCTTATCAAACCCTGCTCGACAGCGTTAAGAATTTCCTTAACTGCACGATCTACATCTTCGGGAAAGAGTAGCACATCATTTCCTGCAAGCAGCGCTTTCAAATCCACTTCACCCGGCTCAAAATACTTTGAAACACCCTTCATATTGAGTGCATCAGTAAATATGAGACCGTCATAACCAAGTTGATTTCGTAGCAGATTGGTTACAATTCCTTTGGAAAGGGTAGCAGGCATGGTAGGCGAAGAAGGATCAATCAATCCGTTGACTGGCGTACCATCATAAGCTGGGATAGACAAATGAGCTATCATCATTCCTGAAACTCCTCGCTTGATCATTTCCTTGAAAGGATACAGCTCGATGCTATCCAATCGGGACTCTTCATGTCGAATAATCGGCAAAGTTTTGTGTGAGTCCTGATCAGTGTCTCCATGTCCGGGGAAGTGCTTGGCACAAGCCATGATGCCATTCATCTCCATGCCTTGCATATAGGCTACGCCCTTCTTGGCTACATTAATTCTGCTCTCCCCAAAAGAGCGATCGTTGATCACCGGATTATTGGGATTATTGTTTACATCAACCACTGGTGCAAGATTGATGTGGATGCCCATCCTTTTGCAATGCCGGGCAACTTCTTTACCCATATCGTACAGCAATTGGTCATCTTGTATTGCACCCAGCATCAGTTGTCGTGGAAACTTTGGCGTATCCTTGATGCGCATGTTTAAGCCCCATTCTCCATCTATGGAAATCAATAATGGAATTTGCGCAAGGTTCTGGTATTCGTTTGTTTGCTTAGCTTGCTCCAGTGCAGTGCCTTTAAAGAATATCAGACCACCGATATTGTGATCCCTAATCAGCTTCTTTACTCTGGCCATGCCTTCAGCTCCCTTTTCGGGATGAGCTGCTACCATGAAAAGTTGCCCTATGCGTTGCTTACGATTCATCTCCTTCATACGATCTTCCACCCATTGCCTTTGTTCCAATGCATAGGTAGCAGCATCTTGGGCTGCGAGATTTTGAAGGAAGAAAAAAGGAATTAGTAGAAGAACTAAACTACGCAACATATTACATCGAATTCCGCACAGAGTTAACAAATAATTCACGCCACAATCTATGTTAAAGATAATGAAGGTGCATGAATTCCCACCCAGATGTTTTCGTTGAAACGAAACTTTCCTCAAACATAGTCTTTTGCTGGTGGTACTGGACAAATGTCACCAAGGATTAAAAAGTTTCCTCAGCACCTTGCTTCTTTTTACAATGGTAATCGTTGCTCACCGTTTCTGCCTGACGCCAACAGACACACAAAATAGTCACCATCGATTACCCAATCACTTTTTGTCTTACACCACTTTCATTTGACCCATCAAAAGCAATAATGTAACCCATAAAGGGAAAACAAAAAATTTGCGCTATCTTTTCAGCTGCACAAACTTGTTCACGAATCAAGAATAGAGACAAATTAAAACTGGAAACCATGGCGATTAGCAAACCCTTTAATTTTCAGGCCTGGATAGATGAGCACAGACACCTACTGAAGCCTCCGGTCGGAAACAAGCAGGTCTTCCTGGACAACGATGATTTTATAGTGATGGTTGTAGGAGGACCAAATGCTCGCAAGGATTATCACTATGAGGAGGGAGAGGAGTTCTTCTATCAATTGAAAGGAGACATTGTGCTCAAGATTGTGGAAGATGGTAAGCAGGTCGATGTACCGATCAAAGAAGGGGAGATATTCTTGTTACCAGCCAGGATTCCACATTCACCGCAGAGAAGTGAGGGCTCAATTGGTTTGGTCATTGAGCGTTATCGACGGGAAGGGGAACTAGATGGCTTCATGTGGTTCTGCGAAAACTGTGATCATCAGTTATACAAAGAGTTCTTTGAATTGACGGACATTGTTAATCAGCTGCCGAAAGTAATGTCCACCTTCTACGAATCTGAAGAACTTCGAACTTGTAATAAGTGTGGTACCGTAATGCAAGCCCCGGTCAAGAAGCCATCACAAGAAATTGAGGAAGGCTAGCATTTCCTTTGCAAAAATCCCGTTTTATGTTTCGCACTGAGTTGAAAATTGAACCGGCGGGCAAGCAAATCCAGTACGGAGATGAGCTGTTGTTTATGGGCTCCTGCTTTAGTGAGCAGATAGGTAAGCGTATGATCAACTTCAAGTTCGGCGGCTTGATCAATCCTTTTGGGATTAGTTATAATCCTATTTCTATCTCCAGAAGCCTCGATCATATACTGACAGATAAGGAGTTTCGCTCTGTGGACTTACTCTTTCACAATGAGCAATGGATGAGCCTGCAGCACCATAGTCGCTATTCGCATAAGAATAAGCACAAGTGCCTGGAAGGCATTAATCAGGATTTGAAGAAAGGCAGACTGATGCTCGAAAACTGCAATTGGCTTTGCATTACCTTGGGTACTGCCTTTACCTTTTTCCACAAGGATACCGAGCAAGTCGTGGCTAATTGTCATAGATTACCTCAATCTGCTTTTAGTAAAAATCTGTTAGACGTTGAAGAGGTCCGCTGGTCTCTTAAGACCGTCTTGGCGAGGGTAAAGGAGCACAAACCGGACATCAATGTGCTTTTGACCGTTAGTCCAATCCGGCATTGGAAAGAGGGAGCAGTCGCCAATATGAAGAGTAAGGCAATCCTGCTCAATGCCGTGCATCAGTTGGTGGAAGAAAACGACCACATCTATTACTTTCCGGCCTATGAGATTATGATGGATGATTTACGTGATTATCGCTTCTACAAGAGCGATATGCTACATCCAAACGACACGGCTGTTGAGTACATCTTCCGGAAATTTATCGAAAGTTATATCTCAGCGGATTGTTACGGTGCTATGGTCGGATTGGAAAAATTGCAAAAGGCGATGAATCACCGGCCAAGAAACCCAAGATCAAAGGCGCATTTGGGCTTTCTTAGACATCAGCTGCTTTTTCTAGGTCAATTGGAGGAGGAATGGCCAGCATTGTCCTTTCGGGCTGAGCGTTCTTATTTTGAAACAGAGCTGTATAATCATCAAGGTGGCGATTTGATCGCATGAACCAGCTTTCTGAGCCCGGTTACAGAACCAAAAGCCCCGCTTTTCGTAGTCTAATGTGAAGTGCATAATATTTCTTTACTTTGCAGGTCGTTTTTGGCTGAATAAGCGCAGTAATGGCACAAATTTGGTTAGGAAAGGGTGGTTCTAAAACATTGATAATGTTACACTTGGTTTAATCTCCGTGATAATCGAGAAGAACGCCTGATTTTGGCCTCTGGATAACATTCCGCGGACCAGGAAAAAGGGACAATCCCATCAACTATGAGTTTTCTTTATCCTTCCTTCCTATGGGCCCTTTTGGCTCTGGCTATACCTATCATTATACACCTGTTTAACTTCAGGCGGTATAAGACTGTGTACTTCACCAACGTGAGATTCCTCAAACAAGTAAAGGAGGAAACCACATCGAGAAACAAGTTGAAGCACCTGATGGTGTTGTTGTCCCGTTGCCTTGCATTGGCCTTTTTGGTTTTCGCTTTTGCCCAGCCTTTCATTCCCAAAGATGAGAGCAAAGTGGTAAAAGGAGCCAAGACCGTAAGTGTTTATGTTGACAACTCCTTCAGCATGAATGCCCTTTCGGATGATGTATCCTTGTTTGAGAAGGCGAAGTACAAGGCCAGAGAAATAGCCAATGCCTATGGCGAGGCCGATCAGTTTCAGGTGATTACCAATGACTTTGAAGGAAAGCATCAACGATTGTTGAATAAGGAGGATTTCCTGGCCTATGTGGACGAAATCGAGATCAGCCCTAATGTGCAGCCGATGTCAGCTGTGTTGGAACGACAGAAACAGGCAATAGAAGGTAGCGAGGCTCCGGTTAATAATACTTTTCTAATTTCTGACTTTCAGAAAAATGTGGTCGACTTCAAGAATGACACCAGCCTGAACATATTCTTTGTGCCGCTGCAGTCGGTGGAGCAACAAAATGTCTTCATCGATTCCATTTGGTTTAGTTCGCCGGTGCAGATGCTCAATCAACCAAACAAGATCATGGTGCGCATTCGCAATACAGGGAATGCACGAGTGGAAAATTCCAGACTTAACCTCAAAATTAACGATCAAACAAAAGCCTTTGAAGAGTTTTCTGTAAATGCCATGTCGAGCATTGAAGACACGATTACTTATACTATTACGGAGGCTGGATGGCATCGCGGAGAACTCGCATTAACTGATTATCCGATTACAACGGATGATAGTTACTTCTTCACCTTTAAGGTAGAAGAGAAACTGAAGGTGCTGAGTATCAACCAGGCCAGGGAAAATGGATTTCTCAAGGCCTTATTCAAAGAGGAGAGTAGCTTTGAACTGGAAAACCAAAACATTGGGCAACTTAACTATCAAACGATAGCAGGAAACCAACTGATCATATTGAATGAGCTGACAGCCGTTCCTTCCGGACTTGCCAATGAGCTCAAGCAGTTTTTGCAGGATGGTGGTAGCGTAATGATTTTCCCGGGCACCGATAGTGACATCAGTTCGTATAACAGTTTTCTTAAAACTTGCGGAGCCAACAGCTATACTTCGAGGGAGGATATTGAAAAGAAGATTGACTTCATCAACGTGAAGCAGGAAGTCTTTGCTGATGTCTTTGAGAAGATGCCAAAGAACATTGACTTACCAATCGTGAAGAAGAGTTTCCCAATGACTCGCTATACTGCTACCAATGAAGAAGTACTGCTGCGGCTTCGAGATGGCAACTCCTTTCTCAGCAAGTATAGCATTGGAGGGGGAAAGCTTTACATGTGTGCTGCACCAATGGATAATAGCATCACGAATGTACCCTCTCATGCGATCTTTGTTCCAATGATGTATAAGATCACTTTGGTAGCTGGTCGTGATCGTCAGTTGGCCTATACGATCGGTCAGGATGATTTCGTTGAATTAGAAAATAACAACAAGAAGTCCGAATCCGTTTTTAAGTTGAAGGGTAAAGAAGAAGAGTTTATTCCCGGGCAAAGGACGCTTGGTTCCAAGCTCTTTTTATCTTTGAACAATCAACTGAAAAACGCTGGAATTTATGAGCTTTTCATGGATGAGAACAATCCCCTGGCTTACTTCGGCTTCAATTTCGACAGAAAGGAATCTATATTGGATTATTTCAATACGGATCAGCTTCGGCAAAAGTATCCGGAAGGGAATGTGAAGTTTCTTGAGGCAGCCAATAAAGATTTATCCATGGAGGTTGGAGAAATCGATAAGGGCTGGGTACTGTGGAAGTGGTGCATTATCGGCGCATTAGCTTTCCTCTTGCTTGAAATCTTACTGCTGCGATTCTGGCGATAGACTAAATTGGATGCCTTATGGCCAACTCCCCTTTTCTAGGAAAAGCAATCAAGTATGGGACAGTGATGGGAGCACTGCTGATCATCATTGATCTAACGCTGTACATTATTGGCACTTCGGCCTTTCTGTCGAGCGGCAATTTTTTCCTTCACTTCTTTGCTGTGCCTTTAGCTATGGTGCTAGTGCTTGTGAGCCTAAAGCGTTCATTCTTCGGCCCGATACCCTATTGGATGGCGTTTGCTAGTGCATTTCTTTGCTTTCTTATCTGCATAAGCCTTAAGGCCGTGTTCAGCTTTATCATGTACAATGTGGTTGATACTTCATTGAATCCATTACTGTATGATCGTGCAAGCGATGCGATTATTGAGCTAATGGAGATCTTGCACTTCTCTCCTGCCCGCATTGAGCAATTTGTAGACAACAGTAAGGCAAATACCTTATTGTGGTCTCCATATAACAGCATTCGGAATATTGCCTTCTTTTCTATCCCCGGCCTTGCCATCGCTTTGTTTCTCGGTGCAATATTTCGTAGGAAACGTAGAGGTTCCTATTTTCGCTAAGTCTCTTCCGCAGCCAGGGATCAATTGTTCATCTGATACCAATTGTCAGCAGCAATTCCGGAGGCCCGCAAAGTTAAGCCTATGAATATCTCGGTAGTTGTACCATTGCTTGATGAAGAAGAATCCTTACCTGAACTAGCGTCCTGGATAGATCGTGTATGTCATACCGCTGATCTATCCTATGAGATCGTGATGATTGACGATGGTAGCAAAGACAGGTCCTGGGAGGTGATTCAGGAGCTGGCCCGCACTTATCCTGTGAAGGCGATCAGGTTTCAACGCAATTACGGAAAATCCGCGGCCTTGAACGAGGGCTTTGCGCTGGTGCAAGGGGAGGTGGTTATCACTATGGATGCCGACCTCCAGGATAGTCCTGACGAGATTCCGGAGCTTTACAGAATGGTAATGGAAGATGGTTATGATCTCGTTTCCGGTTGGAAGCAAAAGCGCTACGATCCTATCACCAAAACGATACCCACAAAGTTTTACAATGCGACCACCCGCCTCGCCTCAGGCATCCAGTTAAATGACTTTAATTGCGGTCTTAAGGCCTATAGGAAGCGGGTAGTGAAAAGTATTGAGGTCTATGGAGAGATGCACAGATATATTCCTGTGATTGCCAAATGGGCAGGATTTCCAAACATCGGAGAAAAGGTGGTACAGCATCAATCCAGAAAATACGGTTCAACCAAATTTGGTTGGGACCGCTTCATCAACGGATATCTTGATCTTTTATCGATCATGTTTATTAGTCGGTTCGGCAAGCGACCGATGCACTTTTTTGGTACTATTGGTTCCCTGGCTTTCCTGCTTGGTTTTGTCGTGACTATTTGGTTGTTGGGACAGAAGATTTATTGTACATCCTATGAGCTTCCTTACCGCGAGGTGACAGACCAGCCCTTGTTTTATCTGGCATTGGTTGCCATTGTCATTGGAGCTCAGTTGTTTCTCGCCGGCTTCCTGGGCGAGTTAATTAGCCGCACGGATCCCGATAAGAATCGCTATCTGGTTGCTGAGAGGGTTGGGTGGGTAGAGAGTAGAGAGTAGAGGGTAGAGGGTAGAGGGTAGAGGGTAGAGGGTAGAGGGTAGAGGGTAGAGGGTACTGCGGCGGACAGAAGTTTCAAAATAGCCCCGGGCGAAGAGGAAATGAGGGGTGCAGCTGCCGTGGCGACTGCTGCGCTGTGGTAGCTCGGAGCTTGCCGGAGAGATGCCACAGCGCAAGCAGGAGCAGGCAGATGGGCCCTGAATTGGAACGAAGCACGGGACTGGAGTCAACGCGAAGGAGAGCCTTATCGCTCCAGAAATTTATTCTTTAGAAATTTTGTTCGCATCAACAAAAAAGGGGAAGCCGTTTGACGACTTCCCCATTCTTCTGATTGTTATTTCTCGGTGGCCTATTCGATGATCAGCTTTTCACTGCTGATACCATTGTCAGACCAAATCTTCATTAGATAGATGCCTGAAGGCAAGCTTCCTCTTTCAATAGTGTAAGTAGAAGCGTCTGCCAATTGATCTACTACTACTTTACCAGCAGAATCAATGATTCGTATTGTGTAAATCTTGTCTTGAGGATCTTCTGACTGTACAGTAGTTGCTACAGACATTGGATTAGGGAACACAGACAAGCCGTTTGCTTCTGCATCGTTAACACCAACACCAGACTCTACGACTCTAAACGGATCAGAGAACTTCGGATCGGTGATAAACTCTTCATCTGTCAATGACTCCAGGAATACCAATAGATTGGCCTTCTCTACATCGTCAAGATCGAAACCTACGAATGGTTGCGGCAAATCGAGCGGGCTATAATATGGCTGTGAATTGAAAGTTGAATTCGGGTGTGGCTGTACTTCATCGCTATAGAAGTCGATCACATCCTCGAGTGTTTCAAGGCTTCCATCGTGCATATATGGTCCTGTAAGAGCAACATTCTTGAGCGAAGGTGTTTTGAATTTGCCATTATCGGTAGGAGAACCAGTTTCATTACCAACTCCCTGATCTTCTCCATATTCAAGATATAGACCCGTATTGTGTGGGCCGATCAGCGAATTGAAGAATGGTAGGGAAGGAACAAAATCGATAGCACCTTCTTCAGGAACTACTGTACTGTGGCAGCTAAAGCAGTGTGACTTAAACAGTTCTCTACCTGCTTCCAATTCTGGAGTCCAGTCATTTTCAAGGATTACTCTGTCCAGCTCAGTATTTACAACTTTGAAGCTAGCGATGAATTGAGCCATCGCAGATCCCATTCTTTCGCTAGTTACTTCGCTGTCTCCAAATGCTGCGGCGAACAAATCCGGATAGTAGTCGGATTCTTCCACTCTTTCAACGGCTTCTTCGAGCGTAATTCCCATTTCTTTTCCATCCAGCAATGGTAGTAAAACCATGTGCTCCAGATCAACTTCGCGATCATCCCAGAACAGGGCTGGGTAGAAGGCAAATCCGATATCCGCAATAGAGAGAGCGTTTCTGTTGCCTTTCACTCCGTCGAAGCCTTCACTAAATTGGACAGGATCAGCAAATCCTTTGGATTGTTGGTGGCAAGAACCACAAGAAACCGTTCGGTTTTGTGATAGGTTTCGATCATAGAAGAGGACACGACCCAAGGTAGCTCCGGCGTCTGTGATTTCACTTGCACCTGGATTGCTAGGAGAAGCAAATTCTTCGTAGAAGGAGTAATGATCCGGGATGTCCACATCACTATAGTTGTCCAGCACTTCAGGAAGTTCCAGCACTACTTCGTCTCCGTTCATTTTCATTGTGGCGACCACCCTATCTCCGGTGGCAGTTCTTTGCTCGTCCGTGGTGGTGGAGACAAGTCCAACAGCAAGCATTAACACAAGTGGGTACAAGAATTTCTTCATCTTCATCGGTTTTTTCTAATATTCATATTAGGGATCCATAAATATACGGCAATGCTGGGTTAAAAGCAAGCCTAACAATCAACAGGCAAGGGGAAAATGCTTCTACTGATGTCTTCTATTTGACTAATTCGTTCTCCATGTTTTAAAACTGAAGTAACTGTCCTTTACCTTATAGAGCCGGTCGAAAGCGAGAACGCTGCATGCAATTGCTCTAATCGACTATTATCCATAAGGTATCAAAAATCATTCTAGTTTAATTTGTGTCAATTTATGGGGTATAGGGCTAAAGCTGTTGAACCTAAGATTGGTCATTTATAGAACTTGTGACGATTCTGTGACAAACTTTAGGAAACTTTTTGAAATTAAATTTAGATCCGGGGAAGATGATGCATTCTGAGCTTTTGGTTTTCAATGATCGGGGTATCTATTGTCCTCGGGCTGATGTTTATATAGACCCCTGGAAACGGGTGCGCAAGGCTTTGGTTACACATGGTCACAGTGATCATGCTCGATATGGGCATGCGTCCTATTTATGTACAGATTTGGCAAAGCCGGTGATTCAGTTTCGCCTTGGCAAGCGTATGAAAATTGAGTCGGTATCCTATTGCGAGCCAGTGATCATCAATGGTGTTCGGTTTTCCTTTCATCCGGCGGGTCATATAATAGGTTCGGCTCAGATTAGGGTGGAATACAAGGGAGAGGTTTGGGTTGCATCTGGAGATTACAAGATTCAGGACGATGGGATCAGTACTGCCTTTGAGCCTGTGCGCTGTGATACCTTTATTACTGAATCTACCTTTGGGCTTCCGGTGTATCACTGGAAGAGCCAGTCCGAGGTTTTTGAGGAGATTCACGAGTGGTGGCGTGGCAATCAATCCTTGGGAATACTTAGTATTATTTGTTGTTATTCGCTTGGCAAATCCCAGCGACTTGTCCATAATCTGGATCAGAGCATTGGGCCGGTGTACGATTATGGCTCCATCAAGAAAACCAATGATGTGATTAGGGCACAAGGTGTAGGCTTGAAATCGACATATGTACTACCGGAGCAATTTCCTGCTGGTGAAAAGCAGAAAGGACTTGTGGTTGCCACCAGTGCAATCTTAAATTCGGAATGGTTGAAGAAGCAAGGTCCGTTTGCTGTTGCCTCGGCTTCCGGCTGGATGATGAGCCGTAGCAGAAACCGTAATCGGGCTGTGAAAGGCTTTGTCTTGTCCGATCATGCGGATTGGGTTGGACTAAACCAGGCAGTGCAGCATTGTGGTGCGGAGCGTGTATATGTAACACATGGTTTTAGTGAGCCGTTTAGTCGCTGGCTTAAGGAAAAAGGTCTAGATGCGAGGGTTCTGGAAACAGAGTATGGCGACCTTGGTGAGGCTGAGTTGAGTGTTGATTCGTCGACTGGAAAAGCTGAGCATAGATGAATAAGTTTGTCGCTCTGATTGACTCTCTTGAAGGCAGCAGTGATCGCCTGGAATGCAGTGCCTTGCTGCTAGGCTATCTTAGGCAGGTAGAAGATGCAGAGGGGCTACGGGCAGTAGCATTATTGAGCGGCAGACGCCCGAGAAGAGTAATGACTCAAAAGTTGCTGCGTTCCTGCCTGCTGGAAGAAACAGAGATTCCCTTGTGGTTGCATGATGCCAGCGCCAGAGCGGTAGGTGACAAGTTGGAGACACTGAGTTTGTTGTTGGGCTGCGCCAGCAATACTGTTGATAGGTCCTTGTGCGAGCTGATTGATGTGCTGGAACAAATCAGAAATACGGAGGAGGGGAAGCAGGCCGCATTTGTTCTGGCTTGTTTGCGAGAGATGGACTTTGGTGTACGCCGCATTTTTTGCAAACTGCTGACAGGTGGTTTCAGGCTATCACCGGGTCAGTTTGTTATTAGTCATGCGATTTCTATTTTTCTGCAGGTTGATCGTGCAAGCGTTTGTTACTTATTGGAAAACGCTTGGAATATCAAATCAGGATTTGCCGCAGAATTTGCGAAGGACAATAGGATTGCAGCCACGTGCAGACCGTATCCTTTTATGAGTGGGGGAGAAGTTGATTTTGATCTTGAGGAGCTTGGGCCTGCTTCAGATTGGTTGTTAGAATGGAAATGGAGAGGCTTACGCGTCCAGGCGGTGTATCGCGAAGGACAGGCACATATATGGACCCTGTCTGGTGATCTGATTGCTTCCAAGTTTCCTGAATT
>JAHDEE010000008.1:0-25805 GCA_020629005.1 Chitinophagales bacterium | reverse complement strand
CCTGGGTTGCGTACTCCGCTGGAAATGACCTTTGCGCTGAGGGATGGAGAGGAGTTGATTCCGATCGTGAAACTATCGGAAGGCCTTACGGAGGAGGAGTACGAGCAGATCATCGCATATGCAAAGAAGAACACGATAGATAAATTTGGCCCTGTGCGGTCTATTAAGCCGGAACTTGTGTTTGAGCTGTCGTTTGCCACGGTGCTGCCCTCAAAGCGACGTAAAAGTGGCCTAATGCTGCGAAAGGCACAAATCAACAGATGGTTAAAAGACGATGCTGCGGAGGTTGACGATCTCAGATCTTTGAGAGATTTGTTGATCCCATAAAAAAAGTCCGCCTGCCTCTTGAAGAGGCAGGCGGACAGTCATTATCATTTGATCAATTACAATTGATCCGTATTTGCTACTATTTAGTGGCAATAATCTTCACAGTTTGTACAAAGCCATTAGGAGTTGTGATCTGCGCAAGGTAAACACCAGTAGGCAATGTGGCTGCGTCTAGCGGCATAGAATTGACCACACCAGCTTCTACTTTGCCTTCGAACAGCGACTGAATCACTTTACCTGAAAGGTCTACCAAATCAACCTTAACTACTCCCGCTTCAGTTGAAGCGAAATCAAGGTTAGAAACGCTCACAAATGGATTAGGATATACGTTGATCATTGCTTCAGTATCAGCAGTCTTTAGACGTCCTGATCTTCTGTCTTTTGGTACCCAGTAAGATACGTATGTTATCTGACCAGTCCCTGTGTCTGTTACTGTTAGGTGGTAGTGACCACTTTCAATACCTGCAAGATCTTCAGAGGTTGAAGTGAATCCACCAGGACCTTCCCATAGATACTCAAATGGACCTACACCACCAGTGATCGAGATGTTGATTGCACCATCAAAGTTGCTGTTAGTTTCACCCTTGATTTCATTAAGTATTACATCCGCGTCAGGAGGTGTGGTTGAACCATTGTAGTTACCTCCATTGCTCGAAGCTCCGTTGTAATCTTCATCGAAGATGAATACACAGCCGTTAGCGTCTGTAATTGTCACACTGAAGCTTGCGTTGTCCGCTGCAATTACTTGCATAGTACCATCTTGCTCAGCAGCAAATCTCACATAGCCACTTCTGTCCCAGTCAAAAGTAAGTGGGCCGGTAAATCCAGTAACGGAGAGATCATACGAATCATAGTACACAGGGAAGATCGTTCCTTGTGCGTTACTATTTAGATCAATTGAGCCATCGATTGTACAGTTTGCTAGTATACAACTGCCGTCATCCAGCGAGGCATTCGCATTGTAATTTATTGCAGCCGGATCAGTACAACCGAAGTAGTTACACTGTGAATTGCTTAGTGCAAGAGGTGAGAAGTTGTCAGCCAATGGGTCGTTGCAATCATCGCCTGTAAAGGCACCAACGCACTCACAAGCACCATTATAAGTATCGCCAGCTGTATCTGGGTTTCCATCGTCACATGTACTACCTGGAACAGCAGTTCCACCACATACTTCCAGACAGTCATTATATAGGCAAGAACCATCATCAACTGTTGCCGTAGGCTCAAAAGTACAAGACGCAGCATCCATACAGCCAGGAACAGCTGCACCACCACATAGGCAGTCAGGACCCCAAGTGTCACCTACAGTAGTAGGGTCCATATCATCACAAGCGTCACCAGTGAAGTAGCAAGAACCGTCATCAACTGTTGCCGTATCATCGTAATTACAAGCAGCAGGATCGATACAACCTGGAGTTGCTACACCAACACATACGCAGTTAGCATCCCAAGCATCACCGACAGTAGTTGCGTCCATATCATCACAGGTATCTCCGGTAAAGTAGCAGCTTCCGTCATCCGCCGTAGCGTTCATGTCAAAGTTACAAGCAGTAGGATCTGTACATCCAGGCGTAGAAGCACCACCGCACACGCAGTTGGCATCCCAAGTATCGCCTACAGTGGTAGGATCCATGTCATCACAGCTTTCACCGGTAAAGTAACATGTACCATCATCCATGTTTGCCGTTTCGTCATAGTTACAAGCAGCAGGATCGGTACAACCCATCATGATCGGCTCACCAGCACAGATACAGCCAGTTGCATCCCATACATCATTGATCGTATTAGCATCCATATCATCGCAATCGGCAGCTGGAACGCCAAGAGAGGCAGTTGCTGAGAAGCCAGCACCAACGGTGCTTACATCACTGCTGAATACCACAAGCAAGCATCCAGATGCGTCAGTTGAGGTGAATGGTCCAGGAATTGTTCCATCGTCAGAGCAGAAGGTACCCAATAATGTAACACCGATTCCATCATATACATCTACGAAATCGTAAGCACAGGTAGCTTCACTTTCCAGATCAAAGCTGTCGAAGGTCAAAGTAATTGGAGCTCCACTTGCGTCACAAACAGTATAGAAGACATCTGTGTCATTTGGATAGAATCCAGGATTTGCAGGATCTTCTGGAGACGTAATTGTTTCACCACATACGTAGCAGTTGTTTAGGATTGGACCTAGTTCGCTTGTACAATCTACATTTGCGTCATCTGTCATTGTAACAGTTACCGATGTACCATTCGGGAATGGTCCGATTGTGACAGCTTCACTATCAACAGCTGGCCATGTATCTGTTCCGGCGTCTGTGCTATAGGTATAAGACCCAGCAGGGTCTCCAAAGACTCCAACGACATCGATGAAAAATTCGCCTGAAGTAGAACATGTAGATTGAATAGTTTCAAGCGTAGGAGGTGCAGGACATGCCAAAGGCTCACAAGAGATAGTTCCTTCAAAACCAGCGGCAACACCACTTACATCGGAATCAAATACTACAAACAGACAGCCAGAAGGTTGTGTGGCAGTAACCGGCCCGGGAATTGTTGTTCCAGTGAAATCGCCGAGTTGAGTAGTTCCATCGGCCTCCAGGACAGTTAAGAAATCGTAGGTGTTCTCAAGGTCAAAGGCTGTAAGCGTCAGTACAACAGCATCTCCAGCGTTTTGAGGACAAATTTCATACACAGCAAACGCGTTATTTTCGTAGTCACCTGTAGGGCCTCCTGGATCAGCAATTGCGTCTCCACAAGTTAGTGCCTGACAGAAAGAATTCACTGTGAATGCCTCGTAGCAGTACTGGTTATTGTCATCAGTGATTACAATTGTCACATCTGTGTTGCTGGGGAAAGGTCCCACTGTTACTAGTGTTCCATCAACCGCAGGTACAGAAGGTACACCAGCATTATTGCTAATAGTGTAGGTGCTGGCTGGGTCACCAAAAGTAGTAGTTACATCAACCAACACGCCATCGCCATCACAGTATTGTACCACTGTAGAAGACGGTGGAGTAGTACACTCTGGCTGGCAGCTTGTATCGTTGAAATCATATAGGCCAAGGTTACACAATGTTTCATCTACTGGAGTTGCCAAATCGTCTTCGAAAACACCATCATAAGCAAGGATCACATCAAGCGTATTGCCTGGTGTAAGAATTGGAATAGGTCCAACTGTCACACTTCCAGCAGCTGTTACTGTGCTTAGGCTAGTCCAAGCACCAGCATTTAGGTATCCAATGTCCAATGATGTAGCTCCTCCTAGATCAGTGATATTAAAGGTCACTGAATAGTTATCCGGATCAGCAGGATCACATACAATTTCAAATGGTGTAGTCGCGTCCACTGAAGGTGAGATACAGAAACATGCATCTTCAGCCGTAGTGTATGCACCACCAGTCAACAAAACCATAGTAGCTGGATCCAGTACTAGAGTCGCTTCGCAAGTACCATCAACCAGACTGGTGAAAGTAAGTGTGATTGGAGCCGACAGGTCTGCTGTTGTCAATTGCAGCCATCCGGCATCGTTCGACGCCATGACACCAAGTGGAGTAGTTGCATCTGCTGCAAGCAGCACACCCGCTGTAGAACTCACTGAGTAGTCTGTATAGCAAGGACCAAATGGCAAAAAGCGAGCATAAACAACAACATCACCTGAGGCGTTTGTATTATCAGCCAAGCCAATCACATCACCACAGATCGCCACAGGTGCAAATGGATTGCCGTCTGCATCAAGGGCAGAACCATCAGCAGCCAACCAGTAGGCCTCCGCATCGCATTCTGCAACCGGACCTGCAACAAAAGTCTGAGAACTTTCCAGGTCAAGTCCTATACAATCATCGGTGCCGTCACCAGCCAGACCGTTGTCCGGAGCTCCAGAATCGAAGATGCAACCGTCAGGACCAGTGATTGTATAGAAACCGTCGTTGTTCCATGTATCACCCCAGTCGTCATAAGCATTGAAAGTGTAAGTTTCACCATCATTTAGGCATACTGGAATTGGAGCGGAGTTATCGAAGTTTCCACAAGTTTGCTCCACTACTACATTGCCACTTCCATCCAGAAGTTCCCAGGCAATCTCCGGTGCAAATCCGCCAAAGAGATCAATTACAAACAAGCTTTGGCCTGCTCCACAAGTAGGTGGCAAAACACAAGTTCCATCATCTTGCTCTGCACAGGAGTCATAGTTAACCGCTGTAGGGTCTGTACATCCAAGAACAGGGCCAACTGCTACCCCCTCTGTGAAGGTCACAGATTCTTCAAGGTCAGAAGCAGCACAATCATCTGTAGTATCTCCAGCAGTACCATTATCTGGAGAACCGGTGGCCACTGTAACCGGGCAAGCTTCAGTGCTTTGAATGAGGTAGGTTCCGCCTCCCCATCCGTCACCCCAATCATCATAGGCGTTGAAGGTGTAATCTGCTCCGTCGACAAGACAAACAAGCACAGGTGCTGATGAGGTAAGAGCACCACAAGGCAATTCGGCCACCAAAGCTCCGCTGGCGTCCAAAAGTTCCCATCCATACTCTCCAAAGTAATTGTCTACAGTTGGCACCGATATTCCATATTCGGTTTCACCAGCTGCACATTGGGCAGATGCTTCAAAATTAAATCCACACAATAGCGCCAAAGCGGCGCATAGTGCGAACATACAATGTTTCATTTTTTTCATTCTTGAGAATTTTGCTGCTTAATAAATATTGGATTATCCTAGTTTTTTGCTGTCAAAAATACGCTTTAAGGGTCTAAAGAATAGACTTGCAGGGCTTCAATGCACGACTGTATGTATGACAAACAGAGTCGGAGGCAAGAAAAAGCCCGAAACATAAAATTGGCGACATTAGATGATCCAGGGTCAAGAGTCTTTACCTGACCATCTAGCGAGAAAATTATCGAAAATCTGTTGAGTGCTGGGTTGGTTTTGGGCCTCCATCGAGGATGACTTCCCTGATGCAATATGCTATATTTAGTGCTCAGTATCAGTACAATGTGCGACAAAGATGACGCAAGCAATAATGCGATTGAGATAGCGGGAGGATTTAAGTCGTGGGCAATTCTAATGCGTGTTATGGGTCTATATTGAAATCAATTATGCTGTGCCAGTAATACATAGTTTAACATTACAAATTGCGCAATTACCTTAATTATCACTTTCTAGACTCTCAATTAGTCAAAAAAATAGCCCGCGAGCAAAGGAAGAATTGTCGTTCTCCAATGTCGCGGGCTAATTGATCCCAAAAATGATTTTACTTCGATGGCTTGATTTCCTACTGCTCCTCCTCACATGCGGCCCTCGCCTCTTTTAGTTCCTCTCTGCTGTTTGCTACTAATTCCGTTCCATCATCTTTTAGCAGTGTAATCGGAAAATTCAATTCTGGCCGCTGCCCAGGCCCCGGATTGGACTCTTTCCATTCTGTCAATAACTCCTTGATTTCTTCTTTGCTGCCTGCCTCAGAGATTGTTCCATTGGGAAAGCTGAACGAAACAGGGAAGACCAATTCATAGCAATCAAATCCTTTGTGTGGTTTTGGACCGCAGTGACCGGTAAAACCCATATCTTTACATGCCTCACGTAAAGCAATTCGTTCCTGATCGTTGGAAACAGAAGTTACTGTTCCATCTTCCAGTATTACTTCATAAGGATAGACTATCGCGAGCTTAGCCGGTTCCTCTTGCGTTTGTTTCCACTCCATTACAAGTGTTTTCAGTTCCTCCTCAGAACTTGCAGTTCCAATTAACTCTCCTTCGGGATCGGAGAGTGAGATCGGAAACACCAATTCAAAGCATTTGCTTTTTCCAATTGGCCCTGCCTTACCAGCATAGCCTTCCAGATCATCATTATCCACTTTGGCTGAACCTGAAGGGTCATTCTCGCCAATTCCTGTAATCAGATTTTCCTCACAAGAGGTCAACAATAGGACTCCCATAAACATCACAGCCAGATAGCCAACAAACATCTTCCTAAACATAATGGTCTCATTTTTTCTGATTGAATAATAGTCCGCTGCGCAGCTTCACGAATAAGATCTGCGCGAGCGGTCTCTGTACTCAATCGGCGGGCAAAAAAATCATTTTCCGTAGATTGCAAGTAAATTGAGGCCTTCGCTATGGACGATAAGGGGATGCAACACAAGGATTTGTGGAAAAATATCATGCAAGGGGATTCCCAGGCATTCGAGGCTTTGTATAGAGCTCATTCTGCCAGCTTACTGAGCTACGGCTATCGAATGACTCCCGACAAACAATTGGTTGAAGACTCTTTACAGGACTTATTTGTAGAACTATGGCAAAAGCGAAGCAAACTGGGGGAGATCAAGTCTGTCAAGGCTTACCTTACCGTTTCCCTTCGTAGAAAGATTATTAAGGCAATCGCAAAGGGAGTGCGCAAAATCGGAAGGGAAGAAGCTGAAGATTATCATTTTGAAGCCGAATTGGCCATTGAAGACTTACTTATACAAAAAGAAGTCGAAGGAGAGCAGATTGAAAAACTTCGATTGGCTTTGCAACAGCTAAGCTCAAGACAGCGGGAGGCACTATACCTCAAGTATCAAATGGGTATGGATTACGAAGAAATTTGCGAAAGCCTCGATCTTAATTATCAATCAGCCAGAAATCTCGTTTCCAGAGGCCTTGCAAAACTTAAAAATATTTTATTGTGTTTGACAGCTGTTTTTTTTGATTTTTTTCTCTCTTACTGAGTACAATCATCGTTTATCCCCTCTCTTTAGAGTACTTGAGGCTTCTGCCTAAGCATCAAATGACCGATTATGAATGAGCAATACAACAAGATGGATGCTACTGAGCTCGCTCAGGACACCGACTTTATTGCATGGGCGAAAGGAGACCAGGCACAAGAGAAAAAATGGCAAAGCTGGTTGGAGCAAAATCCTGAAAAAAAATCGGTGGTTCGGGATGCCCGGCAATTAGTCAATATTGTCAAATTTGAAGAGGTTCCTGTTTCCGAACAGAAGATTGACCTGATCTGGGATAAGATTCGCGCTGATACAATCGCAAACGACAACCTACAAAAGCAGTCATTGGGTTCCGATAAGGATGCTGGCACAAAGGTGAGTCGCAGGAAAATCTTCAAGCTTATACCCTACCTGGCTGCTGCTGCTCTTGCTGGCTTTTTTGCGATCCAGTTTTGGCTGGGAAGAGGTAGCACCAGTCACGAGCTCGCTGCCGGAGAAACCAAAGTGATCCAGCTGCCAGATAATAGTACGGTACACTTGAATGCCGCTTCACGACTAAGATATGATTCCAACAGTTTCGCTGACGAAAGAGTCTTATACCTGGATGGTGAAGCATTTTTTGAGGTTCAGAAAGGCAGTAGCTTCAAAGTGGTTAGTTTATTGGGTGAGGTGGACGTGCTGGGTACGAGTTTTAACGTTTTTTCTCGCGATCAGGTATTTCGGGTTGACTGCAAGACTGGAAAAGTGAGTGTGAGTACTGCAGTTGGAAATCAAGTGAAAGTGATCACCGCAAATCAAGGTGTGCAGCTGAGTGGAGAAGATTTAGTACAAAAGTCTCTCAGCAGTCAGGAGATTGCCCGATGGAAAATGGGTGAGTTTCACTTTGAAAACAGCGATCTCGAATCTGTATTCGCAGAATTCGAACGACAATTTGCCAAGGAAGTGAAGATGAGTCCTCAGCTGAAAAGCAGACTGTACAGTGGTTACTTTAAGTTAGGTTCTGTTGAGGAGGCATTGCATTCAATCTGCTGGCCTTTAAAGTTGAACTATAAGATAGAAGCCGAGCAAGTCGAGATTAGTTCTGATCAAAGTCTGTAGTGCATGATTATCAGAATACAAGCGGCTGTAGCTGCCGTCTTTATGTTGCTGTTTCTGCAGCTCAATGTAATGGGGCAGGCCCCACTGGTTTCCGAAAACTTTTCAGAAACCAGCCTGGAGTCTGCCTTGAAGCAAATGCAGAAAAATTATGGGCTTAGCATCGCTTATGACCCACTGGCAATCTCTGGATTGACTGTCGACCTACGCATTCGGAACAAAAGCGTAAATGAGAGTATAGGCTTATTGTTGGAGGGTACTGCATTGCAATATAAACTAGATTCTCAGGGTAACATTCTGATCCGCAAAGGAGATTTTCCGGCGCAGGGCATCATTGCTCAGGTGCTTGATCAAGGAGGCGAGCAAGCTATCACATCGGCTGCTGTCGTCTTGTTGCCTAGCCAACTAGGCACTTACACCAATGATCGGGGTTTCTTTGAATTTTCCAGTGAGGAGTTGAAAGGCAGCACAGAGATATGGGTACAGTATCTGGGCTATCGTACAGAAAAGATAAAGCTTTCGGACCTTTCGCCACTCGAGGAATTGAAAGTCAATTTGCAAAAAGATAAGCTTAAGTTGTCTACCGTGACGGTATGTGCCAAAGTTCCGAGTTTACAAACTGCAGAGTTAGGAGACCGCCCAATGATCAATGCGAGAATTCTTGATCGTCTACCTCATTTTGCCAACGGCCCAGACTTGTTGCGGACGATCCAATTGCTTCCCGGGATCAACAATACGGATGACCTTTCTTCGGGACTGGAGATAAGAGGGAGTTCTTCTGCTCAGAGCTTGTATCTTCTTGATGGGATTCGCTTATACAAGACAGATCACTTCTTTGGAATCTTTAGCAATATCAACGAGAAGATTGTCGAAGACATGGATCTCTACATGAACGCTTTCCCTGCAGAATATGGAGGAAAAACCGCCGGTGTCTTGTCCATCACCAGCAATACAAGTCAGCCGTCAAAAATCACCGGTTCCATTGACCTGAGTCCTTTGAGCAATAGCGCTGGCTTGCACCTGCCTATAGGAAAGAACGTCAATCTATCTCTGGGAATGCGTAGGAGCAATGGTAACGTGGCAAACAACAAGCTATATCAGACGCTCACTAATAATGAGCAGGAGATTGCAAAAGTGCAGTCCGGCAACGATAATGCTGAGGTGGAATTGTTTCAGCAAGCTCCGAATTATCGTTTTAACGATCAAAACGCCAAATTGACCTGGCAGATCAATAATAACAATAAGGTTGCAGTCAGTGCATTCGCCAGTGTAGACGAATTCAATAATGATTTCAGCTATGAAATCGATAAGGACCAAGGACCTCCTCTACGTCAAGATTTTCGGGAATCTTATGACTGGAAAAACCAGGGGATCAGTCTGCTGCATCAAGCGGAGCTCAGTCAATTTTGGAATAGCGACCTGACATTGGCCTTTTCGGATTTTGGCGAGCAGCAGGAATTGGATGCTATCTTGAGACGGCCAAATCCCGGTGATCAAGACCAGGAATTTCAGGATTCGTACAAGGGGGCTTTGTCTTCACTTGAAGCCAATTGGAAGAACAGCTTTGCCATTGCTGAGACCAGTCTGTTATCTGTTGGTGCTAACTTTCTGCAATATGATTCTAAGTTAGAACTGAGACAGGGCCAGGAGGTAACGCTCGGGCAGGAGTTGGTGATGACCGAAAATAGTCTCTACAGTCAGCTCAACCTGGGAGAAGGAAAGGCCTTCAGTTTACAACTTGGCTTGCGCGGGACCTGGATAGGCAAGCGCTCAAAGGTTTGTGTTTCGCCCCGGATTAAGGCAGGCTATGAGGCTACTAAGCACCTTAGTTTGAAGGCGGCCTTTGGAAGATATTACCAGGTATTGAGAGAGCTGTACTATGAAGACCGCTTTGGGCGTTCAATGAATTTTTGGGTGCTATCAGAAGGAAATGATATTCCGGTACTTGAATCCTATAACAGCATGCTTGGCCTGTCCTACAAGAAGGATAAATGGCTTTTCGATCTGGAATTTTACCGAAAAGACATAGATGGTATTGTAGAATTTGCACTTGAGAAACCAGGGGCTGTAGGTGGCAATAATCAATCACAAAATGGCGACGGTTTCAAAATCTACTCAGGCACAGGCAAGACAATCGGAATGGATATATTGTGGTATCGCGAGTGCAACAAAGGCAGTAGCTGGTTTTCCTATACTTTGAGTAAAAGCGAGAATCGATTTCGCGAAATAGCTCGAAATGATCCATTTCCAGCTCAAAATGATAGAAGGCATCAGCTAAATGTTGTTCAGATGTTTGAGCTTGGTCAGTGGCAGATAAGCGGGACCTATGTTTTTGGTTCTGGTAGGCCCTACAGTGATCTATCACGTCTCAGCAAAGATAGGGATAGAAAAGATCTTCGCTCTGAAGACAGAATCAAGAGGTTGCCAAATTACCATAGGGTGGATTTGGGCCTGGAGCGGAAATTCGAACTCGATGGCATGGAACTGTCCGTAAACCTTTCAATTTTCAATTTACTTGATTACAATAATGTAAAATACGTTCAATTCATCTCTTCTGTTGCCCCACCGAATAATGGAGGCGGTTCTCAGGGGCAAAACAATCCAAAGCCTGAGGTTTACGGAACAGAGGTTAGCATGTTGGGGAGAACGCCAAATCTTACAATTGGGATTGGGTTCTAGTTTTGGGATTACGGATTTGGGAAATTCTAGCAACAATATTTTTATCAGAAGCGAAGCCAATCCCAGCGCGCAAACGGCTGACCCGTGCTACACTATTATTCAGCACCTGTCTGCTTGTTCCTGCTCAGCAGCTGCTATCTCTCCTATCGTCGAGCTAGCATCTGCTGGCAGTCACTGGCGCATACAGGCACTTCATACCGTTGCGCCCGGGGCTATTTTGCACCTTCACCCCGCCGCAGCAAGCCCTTCATTCTGAGTAGGAAGCAATCTTTACTTCTTCACCATCTCAAGTTGGATGGGAGCCCCGCTGTTAATATCGAATTCGATACCTGCTGCGATGCCCGCTTCTGCAACTTCTGCAGCACTGGTGCCCGACTGATTGAAGACCTGATGCATAGCTCCCAAGGCGTAAGGTGAACCACTTCCGAGTGACCAAAAATGCTTATACTGCCAGACTTCGCGCAGGGAGAGGATGGAAAAAATGCCATGATTGTTGGCAATCAAGATGTCCATACGGCTAGATTCGTAGGGGTCTTCTTCATCTTCTTCTGGGCGAAGGAAATAGTCTTTTTTGAGCTTGTTGTGAAACTTTCGGAAGAATTCGAAGATGTCTTGTCGGGTCTTGAAAGAGGGTGCACGCTTGGAGTTTTTGATCATGCTTTCGATGATCGGACCATTGGCTGCATAACCGACTACTGCCAGTAGATTCTTACCCCATTTGAAAATCTTATCGGGATTTTCGACGTAGCTACCTCTTTGTTTGAGGTTGCCAAAGCTGGTTTGGCTATCGGCAGCGATGGCAATCTTTTTGTCTTTAATGACGGCTACAATGGTAGACAATGCTCAAGGATTTTAGTGACTGGATGTCGAAGGTAAAAAAAATCTCACCAAAGCAAATGCCCGGTGAGATTTTGTCTGTTAAGTTGTTGGATCTATCCTATTGGATTTCCTTAATGATGTTTTCGATGCTAATTCCTTCGGCTTCTGCCTTGAAGTTTTTCACAATTCTGTGTCGAAGTATAGACTCTGAGACCGCTTTCACATCCTCGATATCGGGAGAGTACTTGCCCTTCACTGCCGCGTGGCATTTGGCTCCAAGTACGAGGTATTGAGAAGCTCTTGGACCAGCACCCCAGGAAAGGTAGTTCTTGGCTGCTGGTGCGGCCGTTTCCTCAAACGGACGTGTTTTAGACACTAATCGCACTGCATAATCGAGTACGTTATCGGCTACTGGAATTTTGCGAACCAGATTCTGGTAGAACTTGATTTCTTCACCTGTCAGTACGTGATTTAGCTCCACTTTGTGGTTGGCTGTCGTGTTTTCAACAACCTTCTTTTCCTCCTCAAAACTTGGGTAGCCCAAACGGATATTGAACATGAAACGGTCCAGCTGCGCTTCTGGAAGCGGGTATGTTCCTTCCTGCTCGATTGGGTTTTGGGTGGCCAAAACAAAAAACGGTGAAGGCAGCTTGTGTTCTTCACCTGCCACCGTTACGTTGCGCTCCTGCATTGCTTCCAGCAGTGAAGCCTGCGTCTTAGGTGGAGTTCGGTTAATCTCATCTGCCAGTACGATATTGGCAAAGATGGGACCTTGAAGGAACTTGAACTGACGATTGTCGTCAAGTATTTCTGCCCCTGTAATATCAGAGGGCATCAAATCCGGTGTAAACTGAATTCGCTTGAAACTGAGGTCAAGGACTTCGGAGATGGTTTTTACCATCAGTGTTTTTGCCAAACCGGGAACACCTACCAGCAGGCTGTGACCGTCGCAGAAGATGGAGATCAGGATCTTTTCGATCACGTCTTCCTGACCGATAATTACTTTTCCGATTTCTGATTTAAGATTGCCGAAGGATTTGGCCAGTCCGTCTACTGCCTGTGCTTCGGTTTGATAGTTTGTCATATCCAGGATTTGATATTTTGCAAAGTGGTTTTGGGATAATCCCCAATGAGACGCATGTTTGCCCAGAAGGCACAAAATCTCCAAGAGATTGCAAGACTCATACCAAAAACCTGGTGCTGTACTGGTGGCCTATAACCACTATCGTATCCACCTCGATGTGAGGGGGCATTCGCTGTATTCAGGATCGATTTGCACATAGGTTTCTCGTACTTTTTTCATTAGCCACTTGCTCATGGCCTCCTCTTGTTTGATATTTTCGACGAAGGTCTGAATCTTGTGATAATCGTCATCAAGATTTGCGAGGTGTGGCTTTGTTTTAGACTTAACAAATAAAATGCGGAATTGGTCTTGTCCACTTCGATCTTTTCCTGGAATTGGTTTGCTGAACTCGCCTTGTTTGAGTGTATCTACAGCAAAATAGATCTCCGGATCGAGTTGATCCATTTCGTAAATATTTGTCCCGGACTGTGGATTTACCATCATTCCTCCTGTAAGTTTTGAGCTTTCGTCCTGGCTGTAGCGCGACACAGCCCTGCTAAAAGTGATCACGCTATCTTCAATCAGCGTTCGAATGCTATCGATTCGCAGTTTTGCCCTTTCGATGTCAGGCTGTTCAAATTTTGGTCTAAGCAGAATGTGTTGGGTATTGATCAATTCTCCTCTTCGTTCGAGCAGTTTGATCAGGTGAAAACCAAACTCTGTCTCAACAATTTGGGAAATTTCTCCTTTGGACATTCGATAGGCTGCTGCTTCGTACTCCGGCACCAGCTCGCCTCTTTTCTTGAATCCCAACCTGCCTTCACTTGCAGCTGCTCCTGGCTCTTGAGAGTAAGTAGCTGCGGCTTTGGAGAAGGCATCTTCTTCGTCGGAGTTTATTATCTCTTCTCTTAGCTTATTGAGTTGCGCTTTGAGTTCGGCTTCAACAGGGGCCCGCATTTCAGGTTTTATGACTATTTCGCCAATTTCTACTTCCGCATTAAAATAAGGCAGACTGTCGGGCGGAACCGAGTAGAAGAACTGTTTGACTTCATAGGGAGTGACTGTGACTTTGCCTGTGATTTCGGACTGCTTCCTGCGGGCCAGTAGTTGATCGCGTATGTCTTCCCGGAAATCTTCCTTGAACTGGATGACTGATTTCTTGAAGTACTCTTCGAAGGCGGCTTCACTGCCCAATACAGATATGTAGTAGTTGAAACGCGATGTAAGTTCTGATTCGACTTCTTCGGGAGTAACCTCCACGCTATCCAGTATGGCATGTGTCACCAGCATTTGCTGCACCAGCATTTGCTCCAGAAACTGGCATTTGGCTTCTTCCCCTGCTGCGCCCTGGCTGGCTGCTTGCTGATACTGGACCTCTATATCAGAATCCAGAATTATCTTGTCGCCTACTACTGCCACAATTGCATCTACCTGTGGCTGGGCTTGCGTCACGTAGCTGCACAGAAACGACACGAATAATATGAAGAAGCTGATACTGCTCTTGCTTTGGCTAAGCGAGCTGAGCTGATTTCTCATCTTGTTAATTTTTGTCGGGAGCAATGTCGAATACTTCGAAACTGCTTCGGTCCCTCGCCTCAGTGTAGGCCTTCTTGTGAATATCTTTAACGAATTCTATTTTACGCTTATTGACCAAAATCTTGACAATATCTTCTTTAACGAGTTCCATTGGTTGGAGATTTCCCCGGCTGGTGGTTTCATCTACCTTTAATAAGAAACGCTGTTGACCTCTGTCCCCGCTGTAAAATCGATTTGCGGGAGGATAGCGATCGCTAATCGGGAATTTCTGTTTAAAATCATGCCAGACCATCCACTGCGGTTCAACAGAAAATGACTGACTATACTGATAGCAGTAATTCAACAATTCTTCTTTGTAATCGGTGCGATTTTGCATCCAAAAGCGGAGCGAATCCTGCTTCGGAGCCAGGCTATCGATTAGGATATAGCTAGCCTTAATCATATCGCTATTAAGGTGAAAATTGTTTTGAAACTCGTTGTAATATCGATTGATCTCCGCATCAGTAATTACTGTGTCAAGCTTTTGTTTAATTAGTTCCCGCTCGTAGGTATGCACGAAAAGTGATTCCTCATAATCTTTGACCTGCTTTTCAATATCTATTCGATCTTCGGGCAGGAACTGTTGCGCTTTGTGGTGAATCACCTTTTTGTTAATCCAACTGTTGATGTAGTTGTTGACCAACTCAACGCTATCTGCTGCGGACATGTCGTCGTTGATCAATCCGCTTACATCCGACAAATAGAGGTATTGATTGTATACCCTTGCTATAGGTATGTTTTCGTCTTTCACTTCGCTTTCAGCCAGAAATTGACAGGCAGTTATCCAGAAGCACAGTATGAAAACGAAGGGGGTACAGTAGAAAAATTCTTGTTGGTTTTGCACTAAGGGGAATAAGTTTTGGAGGGGATTTTAGTTCTTTTTTCTGTTGTACAATTTCGCTTGTACAGCTTTATCTACTACTACGGGGTACTTTTGTCTTAGCTCCTGAATCCATTCTGACTCCAGCTCTTTTTGGTAGTCTGAAACTATGTAGCCACGGGCTTCGCTGAGTTCCTTCGGCATTGGATCCAGTACGGCAATCACATCTGCAAAAGAGGCTGTTTTGTCTTTGTTGAAAATCACAAAGCTAAGCCCTGTATCCCAAGGCACCTGATCCAATACACCGTTTTGGCCCTTTTCATATTTGCCTTCTTTAAAGCTAATCGCTTCCTTGCCGCCTTTGTTGATTTGTTGAACGACTTGTTCGGCGGTAAATTCAGAACTACCCAACAGCTCCCGCGCTTTATGCGCTGTTTCTTCGTCTATGCATTCGTATACAACTGCATGAACACGATCGTCCCACATGTAGGTACCCTTGTTCTTTTCGTAGAAGTTTTGCAGTCCAACACTATCTGCCACTGCCTTAGACCAAACCATCTTGTCCGTTAGCTCAAACAGCAAGATACCGTCTCTATACTCCTTCATTTGTCGCTTAAATTCGGGATATTTTTGGTCAAGTGAGCTTTCTTCCATCTCCATGAGCTCATCAGATATCATGTTCTTGAAGAAGTTGCGAATCGTGACCTCTTTCGGCTGTCCTCTTCTACCCGGTGTCTTCTTTTGCAGTCTATCCACCAAATCCTGCTCGATGTAAGTTTTGGAATTCAGATCATACAACTTTGCATCAAAGTTGATGCTGTCCGGTTTTTTGTACTTAGGAACTAAAATCTGGTCTGTAACCTTGGCGATGAATGCATCCAGTACACCCTCGTATTCCTTGAACTTGTATTCTTTCTTCAGGCGGTCAACGAACATGTCCTTTGATACGCTTGACCTGGCATCTCTGGCCAATCTCCTTTTAATTTCTGGTGTCATTTCTTTATAGCTCCCAATGGATTGCTTCTCCAGCAATTTAATAATGTGGAAGCCAAACCTTGTCTTTACAGGCTCGCTCACTTGTCCAACCTGCTCAAGCGCAAAGGAAGCATCTTCAAATTCTTTAACCATTCTTCCTGATCCAAACATGGGTAATTCACCTCCCTTGGCGGCAGTGGCTCTATCATCAGAATACATGCGGGCCAATGTTTCGAAAGTTTTACCCCCTTCGAGTTGCTGCTTGATCGTGTCAATCTTTTCGCGATATAGTTTGTCCTCCTTGGCATCTTGTGGAACCTTTACAAGGATATGAGCAACTTTGAGTTTACCCCTGGACTTTCGCTTGTTGTCCACCTTAACTAAGTGGTAGCCGAATTTTGTCTTGATTGGATCAGAAATACTGCCCGGCTCCGTACTATAAACAGCGTTCTCAAATGGATAAACCGTTTGAAAAACGGAAATATAACCGAGATCACCATTGTTTTCTGTAACTGATGGATCGCCAGAGTGCAACTTTGCTAATGCTGTAAAGTCCCCGCCATCTTCAATTTCTGCCTTGATTTTCTCGGCCTTTTGGTAAACAGTAATATCATCTCCCACGCCTGCAGTTTTGAAAAGGATATGGGATACCTTAACCTCATATTGCATCCTGTCGTAAGCTTCTTTCATAAGCTTTTCAGTAATCTGCTTATCGGTCAAATAGGTTTTCGCTAGTTGTTTTCGGTAAGTGCCAAGTTCCTTTATGATGCTTGGAAGTGTATCGTAACCCATCGATTCAGCCTCCTTAACCTTTAGCTTAAAGTTCGAATACAATTCAAGATACTCATCGATAGAAGCTCTTTGATAAATAAGGCTGTCGAGCATGTTGTTCTTCTCATAAACATGAAGAAACTCACCAATATTTACCTGATCCTTTCCGAATGTAAAAAGCACTTCATCCTCCGCTTGTGCAGCAATAAACTGTGTATAGCAAAGGCCAATCAGGATAAACAAGAACAGAAAATTCCGATGCATCGGATAATGGTTTTGTGAAGAAGCAGTTTTGCTTCCTTAATCGATTTTAACTATTTGCAATTTGGGCTAGCAAAAATAACAAAATATGAAGACTGGACTGCCCAAATAGGTCCATATAAGTGCGCCAGGCACAGTATTAAAGGCTAAGTTTGGTCGGCAGGGCATGAATACTATGCTAAAGGCTCATAGGCCAGACTTGGGCGCAACCATTTCTCCATTTCCTGTACATCCATCGCTTTTCTAGTGGCCAAATCTTGGACCTGATCCTCCGTTATTTGTCCAATTCCGAAGTAGGTTGACTCGGGATGGGCAAAGTAAAAGCCTGAAACTGAGGCTGCCGGATACATCGCACATGACTCGGTGAGATATATTCCCGTGTTTTCTTTCACTGAAAGAAGCTTGAATATATCCTCCTTTTGTGTATGGTCCGGACAGGCGGGGTATCCGGGAGCCGGTCTTATGCCCCTGTACTTTTCGGCGATCAACTCTTCGTTGCCCAGTCGCTCATCTGCCGCATAGGCCCACCATTCTTTGCGAATTCTTTCGTGCAGTCTTTCAGCAAAAGCTTCAGCTAGTCGATCTGCCAGGGCCTTAAGCATGATGGCCTGATAATCATCTCCATCTGATTCAAATTGCTTCAGCTGTTTTTCAATTCCTAGTCCAGCGGTAAGGGCAAAGCAACCCAGATAATCTTGTTTTCGGGTGTCTTTAGGTGAGATGAAATCTGCCAGGCTACGATTCGCAAGTCCATCAGCTTTCTGGACTTGCTGTCTAAGACAGTGGATAGTACTGATCACTTCGTCGGAGTGCTCCGATTTATAGATTTCGATGCTATCGTCCTCCACTACATTTGCCGGAAAAATACCGAAAACCGCATTTGCCTGAAGCCACTTGTTTGTGATAATCTTCTCCAGTAGCTTTTGTGCATCAGCATACAATTTGCTGGCTTCCTTGCCTACTGCTTCGTTCTCCAGAATGTCTGGGAACTTCCCTTTTAATTGCCAACTGGAAAAGAAGGGTGTCCAGTCGATATACTGCCTTAGTTCCTGCAAAGAGTAATTGGTCAGTTTCTTAATCCCAATGAATAGCGGCCGGGTTACAGCAGTTTTGCTCCAGTCTATTTTGTACTTATTTTTTCTTGCTTCCCTGATACTTAAGAATTGCTTAGTAACTTTCTTCTTTATGTGCCTAATTCTAAGCTGCTCATATCTTGCCTTGATCTCCTTTGTGAATTTAGGGGATTCAGTAGCATTCAAGAGGGTGCTTACTACTGGAACGGAACGCGAGGCATCCAATACGTGGACAGTGCTTCCACTGTACTCGGGCGCGATCTTGACCGCTGTGTGCATTTGACTCGTGGTCGCACCGCCAATCAGTAGAGGAACCTCCATTTCCAGGCGCTCCATTTCTCTCGCTACATACACCATTTCATCCAACGAGGGGGTAATCAATCCACTAAGTCCTACGATGTCGACCTGCTCTTCCTTTGCTTTCTTGAGTATCGCCGGTGCTGGAACCATGACTCCCATATCAATTACTTCGTAATTGTTGCAAGCCAAAACTACACCGACAATGTTCTTACCTATATCATGCACATCGCCCTTGACAGTTGCCAGCAAAACCTTCTTTTGTTTGCGTGCATCTTTGAGACTGAGTTCTCCTTTCTCCTTCTCCAGATAGGGCTCAAGAAAGGCCACCGACTTTTTCATGACCCGTGCACTTTTCACCACTTGCGGTAAAAACATCTTTCCCGAGCCAAAAAGGTCCCCAACAACATTCATCCCATCCATCAATGGTCCTTCGATCACCTTGATCGGTCTTCCATATTTTTTCAAGGCTTCTTCCGTGTCACTGTCGATAAAATCGACGATCCCCTTCACCAGTGAATGAGACAATCGTTGCTCCACAGTCCCTTCTCTCCAACTTAGGTCCTGCTTTCGGGTTTTACCTGCTCCTTTTACTGTTTCAGCATATTCAACCAGGCTTTCAGTAGCGTCTTCTCTTCGATTGAACAACACATCCTCTACCAGCCTCAGCAAATCGCTAGGAATCTCCTCATATACCTCAATCATCCCTGCATTGACAATTCCCATGTCCATGCCCTTTTTGATCGCATGGTAGAGAAAGGCTGAGTGCATAGCCTCCCGAACAACATTGTTTCCTCTGAAGGAGAAAGAAATGTTACTGACACCGCCACTCACACTGACTTCAGGCATCAACTCTTTGATTCTGGCGGTAGCCTCCATAAAGGCAAGTGCGTAAGTATTGTGTTCTTCTATGCCTGTTGCAACAGCAAAGATATTGGGATCAAAGATGATATCTTGTGGAAGAAAACCCACCTCCTTTGTTAGAATGTCGTAGCTACGTTTACAGATTTCTACCTTCCGGTCTGCAGTGTCAGCCTGGCCCTTTTCATCAAAAGCCATCACAATTACAGCAGCTCCGTACTGCTTTACCAAACGTGCTTGCTGTACAAATTGCTCTTGTCCCTCTTTGAGAGAAATCGAATTAACTATCCCTTTACCTTGCAAGCATTTGAGGCCCTCTTCAATCACCGACCATTTTGAAGAATCTACCATGATTGGCAATCGGGATATGTCTGGTTCGGAGGCGAGAAGATTTAGGAAGTGTTTCATTGCCTTTTCAGAATCCAGCATGGCCTCATCCATGTTTACATCGATGATTTGGGCACCTCCTTCCACCTGATGACGGGCTACCGAAAGTGCCTCATCAAATTTGCCTTCCAGGACTAAGCGAGAGAATTTCCTGGAGCCAGTGACATTTGTCCGTTCTCCAATATTGATAAAGTTACTCTCAGGAAATACGGTCAATGGTTCAAGTCCACTAAGTCGTAGGTAGGGACTGGGTTCGGGTAATCGCCGTACAGGCAAATTCTCTACGGCCTTGGCAATCGCCTTGATATGCAGAGGAGTTGTTCCACAGCAGCCTCCGACCAAATTCACAAAACCACTCCGAGCGAACTCCTGAACGAAATTAGCGGTCATCTCGGGAGACTCATCATATTCACCAAAGGCATTTGGCAATCCCGCATTGGGATAGCAGCTAATGTGGCAAGAAGCGATTTTAGACAGTTCTGCAAGGTAGGGTCGCATTTCGGTCGCGCCTAGGGCACAGTTCAAGCCGATTGAGAACAGATTTGCATGAGACACTGAATTGTAAAAAGCTTCCACCGTTTGCCCGGAAAGCGTGCGACCGCTGGCATCTGTGATTGTAAAAGAAACCATAATCGGCAGTTCATTGCCACAATCGTTGAACAATTCCTTGATTGCGAAGAGGGCTGCCTTACAATTCAAAGTATCAAACACCGTCTCGACCAGCAGCGCATCCACTCCACCATCCATTAGCGCTTTTGCTTGCTCGTAGTAGGCCTCAGCAATCTGATCGAAGTAAACGTTTCTAAAGGCAGGTCGATTGACGTCCGGCGAAAGTGAGGCGGTTTGGTTCATCGGTCCAATGGAACCCAATACAAACCTTGGTTTTGAGGGATTTTCACGTGTGTATTTCTGTGCTGCTTGTTTTGCAAGCAATGCAGACTGGAAATTTATGTCGTAGACTGCATGCTGCAGTTGGTAGTCAGCCTGCGAAATCGACGTTGCGTTAAAGGTATTCGTTTCGATGATATCTGCTCCTGCCTCCAGATAAGCCTCGTGTATTTCGCTAATAATTTCAGGTCTGGTGATCGAGAGTAGATCATTGTTTCCCTTCAAATCACATTTGTGGTCCCGAAATTGCGCTCCTCGAAAATCTTTCTCCTCTATATCGTAGCGTTGGATCATGGTACCCATCGCTCCATCCATGATCAGGATTCGCGATTCAAGGCAGTTTGCTAAATTCACTTTACTAGTTGATTGGTTCTTTACCGAATAATTCAAGGCTTAAAACGTCCCGATTGCCTGGCTTATTGACTCTTTTGCCTTTCAGGTTTCGGTCCAAGCGCCAAAGTTCTCAAATTCCGCTTAAATTGTCGCCACAGCAAACTCATAACGCTCATAAAAATCACTTGATTTGATTCCATTCAATAAGCATTGGACTTTGTTTCTAGACCGAGATGGTGTGATCAATCACAACGTGTCGGGTTACATTACAAGAAAAGAGGATTTCACCTTCTGCATTGGAGCCGAAAAAGCCATAGCCTTGATGTCCAGGCAGTTTCACAAGATCTGCGTACTTACCAATCAGCAATGCGTTGGTAAATCAATCATTACTGAGCAAATATTACTGGATATTCATCAAAAGATGTTGACTGAAGTGTTTGCAGCCGAGGGTCGGATTGATGGCATTTTTTATTGTCCACACCTTGCAGGAGAAGGCTGCGCTTGCCGAAAACCTGGAACCGGAATGCCGCTTGCCGCAAAGAAGCAGCACCCTTCAATAATTTTTGAGCAATCTATCATGGTGGGAGACCGTCTCACAGACCTGCAGATGGGTCGTAGTCTTGGCATGTATTGTGTGTGGATAAAGGGACCGGATGCTTATGCCGAAAAAGTACCAGAGGAGTATTTTGATCTTTGCTGTCAGTCATTGGCAGAATTAGCCGATACATTGCAAGAAAATCAACAATGAGCTGAGCGAATTGTTACTGCCGTATAGCATGCCTACTACAAGACAGTAAATATGTACGACTGTGATTAACTTACTCATTTCTAACAGTGTTTTACGCCGTTGGTCCGGCCAATTTTGCCGTATTATTATTTAGACAGGGGTTTATTCGGTACCTTTACCGCCCAAAAAGTAACTTTTTATGAGTTGGATTTCCAATGTATTAGGGTCTTCTATCGGCAAGAAATTGCTGATGGCCCTGAGTGGTTTGTTTATCTGTTTTTTCCTCGTCATACATCTTACCGGAAACCTTCAGCTTCTTGCTGGGGATGGAGGTCAGGCATTTAATGAGTATGCAAAACTGATGACCAGTAATCCATTGATCAAGTTTGTTTCTATTGGTACTTATCTGGTCTTCTTGCTTCACATTATAGATGGCCTGATGTTAGTATTTGCCAACAAAAAAGCCAGACCAGTAAAATATGCCGTGGGAGCCAAAGCGGGTAGTTCGATCAGCTCCCGAAATATGGGCATACTGGGAAGCATCATTTTGGTATTTCTGGTGATCCACCTATACAACTTCTGGTTTGTATACAAATTTGGCTCAATGCCAACCGTCGACTATGGTCATGGTCCTGTGAAAGATTTGTACAAGGTCGTGGCAATGGCTTTCGCCAATCCAGCCTATGTAATTTTGTATGTGCTTTCCATGGTTGCAATCGCCTTTCACTTGATTCACGGATTCGCCAGTGCTTTTCAAACACTAGGTTTGAACCATGCCAAGTATAATGGACTGATCAAGATTGCAGGAATCGCTTATTCGATACTGATTCCCCTGGGCTTTGCCATTATTCCTATCTATTTCTATCTAGTACTTGCTTAAAAAAAGAGACCAATGCAATTGGATTCAAAAATCCCTAAAGGCGATCTAGCCGATAAGTGGACAAACTATAAATCAAAAGTAAAGCTGGTTTCACCAGCCAACAAGAGGCGAATCGAAGTGATTGTGATTGGTAGTGGGCTGGCAGGCGCATCTGCTGCTGCTTCAATGGCTGAAATGGGCTACAAAGTCAAGTGCTTCTGCTTCCAGGATTCTCCCAGAAGAGCGCACAGCATTGCTGCTCAGGGAGGTATCAATGCGGCCAAAAACTATCAAAATGACGGCGACAGTGTGTTCCGTCTTTTCTATGATACCATCAAGGGTGGGGATTTCAGATCCCGGGAAGCCAATGTGCATCGTCTTGCAGAAGTAAGTGCAAGCATTATCGACCAATGCGTGGCACAGGGAGTGCCTTTCGCAAGAGAATACGGTGGCTTACTTGCCAACCGATCATTTGGAGGGGTGCAAGTGAGCCGTACCTTCTATGCTTCGGGACAAACTGGTCAGCAGTTGTTGCTGGGCGCCTACTCAGCCCTTAGTCGCCAGATTGGAAAAGGACAAGTGGAAATGTTCAATCGACATGAGATGCTGGACGTCGTAATGATAGACGGAAAAGCCAGGGGAATCATCTCCCGCGAACTCATCACTGGAAAGATTGACCGGCACTTCGGGCATGCCGTTGTACTGGCGAGTGGGGGATATGGAAACGTGTTTTTCCTTTCCACAAATGCAATGGGCTCCAATGTGACTGCTGCCTGGAAGGCACACAAGCGAGGAGCATTAATGGCAAACCCCTGCTTTACCCAGATTCACCCAACCTGTATCCCAGTAGCCGGAGAGCATCAGTCTAAATTGACGCTGATGAGTGAGAGTCTGCGTAATGATGGTAGAGTTTGGGTACCAAAGAAGAAAGAAGACTGCAACAAAGATCCTCGCCAAATAAAAGAAGAAGACCGGGATTATTACCTGGAGCGTATTTATCCTGCTTTTGGTAACCTTGTACCAAGAGATGTCGCTTCCAGAGCAGCAAAGTACATGGTGGACGAAGGACGTGGCGTTGGTAAAACCGGTGTTGCTGTTTACCTCGATTTCTCGGATGCAATCAAGCGATTAGGGAAACATGTGATTGAAGAGCGTTATAGTAATCTCTTTGAGATGTACCAAAGAATCACAGATGAAAACCCATATGAGCAGCCGATGAGGATCTATCCAGCCGTACACTATACCATGGGCGGTTTGTGGGTAGACTACGAGCTAAGCACCAATATTCCTGGGCTCTATGCGATTGGAGAGGCTAATTTCTCTGACCACGGCGCCAACCGCCTTGGAGCTTCTGCATTGATGCAGGGATTAGCCGATGGATACTTTGTGCTACCTTATACCATCGGTAACTATCTGGCTAACGAAATCCGGGTGGATGCCATTCCAACCACTCATGTTGCCTTTGATGAGGCGGAAAAGAAGGTGAAAGACCGAATTGCAAAGCTGTTGTCCATCCAGGGCAATCAAACTGTTGACCACTTCCACAAAAAGCTGGGCAAGATCATGTGGGACAAATGCGGTATGTCTCGCCATGGCGATGGTCTCCGCCAGGCCCAAAAAGAAATTGCACAACTGCGAGAAGAATTCTGGTCAGATGTCTACATACCGGGCACTGATGCAGAATTTAATCCGGAACTCGAGAAGGCCGGAAGGGTCGCTGATTTCCTCGAACTCGGAGAGTTGATGGTGCTTGACGCCCTAACAAGAGAGGAGTCCTGCGGTGGTCACTTCCGCGAAGAGTTTCGAACTGCTGAAGGAGAAGCTGATCGCCGTGATGACCTCTTCACATTCGTATCTGCCTGGAACCATACTGGTGTAGGACAAGAAGCCGAGTTGGTCAAAGAGGAGCTGGAATTTAATAATGTTGAACTGAAAGTAAGATCCTACAAGTAGGATGCAAATAAGATAAGCATGAAGGTAAAAGTCAAAGTTTGGAGACAAAAGAATGCCAAGGACAAAGGTGGCTTCAAGGAGTATGAGGTGTTGACTGATCCAGACAGCTCCTTTCTGGAAATGATGGATGTGCTCAACCAGGACTTACTCAACAAAAAGGAAGATCCGGTCGCCTTTGATCACGACTGTAGGGAAGGCATTTGCGGCGCCTGTAGCATGTACATCAATGGGCAGCCGCATGGTCCGTCCAAGGGCACGACTACCTGTCAGTTGCACATGCGTTCCTTCAAAAACGGGGATTCAATTACCATCGAGCCCTGGAGAGCTTCTGCTTTTCCGGTGATCAAAGATTTGGTCGTAGATCGCACCGCTTTTGATCGCATCATTCAGGCTGGAGGTTACATTTCTGTCAATACCGGAAATGCGGTAGATGCCAATTCAATTCCTATTGAGAAAGACAAGGCTGACGAAGCTTTTGCAGCGGCAGCTTGTATCGGTTGTGGTGCTTGCGTCGCAGCTTGTAAAAATGCCTCGGCAATGCTTTTCGTATCTGCTAAAGTATCGCATTTAGCACTACTGCCACAAGGCGCTCCGGAAGCGGATCTTCGAGCGGCAAAAATGCTCAATCAAATGGATGAGGAAGGTTTTGGTAGCTGCACCAATACACAAGCCTGCGAAGCCATGTGCCCCAAGGAAATTTCCATCAAGCATATTGCTCGTTTAAACCGACAGTTCTTCAAGTCTGGATTCAGCGGTAATCAATAAATCAGGAAAACTTTTTCAAGATCGAATTGCAGGCTTCATCGATCATTTGATAAACATTTTCGAAGCCATCATCGCCCCAATAGGGATCAGGCACCGCCTCATTTCTGTTGGGGCGACTTTCGTTCATCAATATCTCCACTTTGGATCGATCGTCTTCCCCTGAAGCCAGCTTCATTACGTTTTGATAATTTGAGGAATCCATCACGTAGATTCGATCAAATTCGTCAAAATGCCTGGCCTTAAACTGCTGCGCCCTCTGCCCGCTTATATCAATTCCATGCTTGCGACCAACTGCTATCGATCTCGGATCCGGAGCTTCTCCGACATGATAGGCACCCGTACCAGCCGATTCAATCACCCAACTCAATCCTTCTGACTTCTGCTTTAAAATGCCCTCTGCCAAAGGCGAGCGACAAATGTTTCCTAAACACACCATTAGTATTTTCATGCAACCGCTGCTTTTACTGAAGTATCCAATGTACAAAAATCTATTGCAAGTTGGTTTTGGGTTTTGGGTTTTGGGTTTTGGGACTAGAAGACCCCGGGGGGCGTTCATTTTTCTGTGTCATTGATTCCTTTGCTTCTTGTTTGGTACGG
>JAHDEE010000007.1:67375-71092 GCA_020629005.1 Chitinophagales bacterium | reverse complement strand
CTATCGATTTGTGACTTAGATTAGGAGAAAAGTAGGGAGCCAATCCTAACCATGGTACTGCCTTCCTGCACTGCCAGCTGATAATCGCCAGACATACCCATGGATCGCTCCTTGAAGTCGGGACCGAAATAGGGCTTTAGCTCCTCAAATGCCCTGCGCAGCGATCGAAACTCATTGCTCAGTTGTACTTTATCGTCTACAAAAGAGGCCATGCCCATGAGGCCGATAACCTTGACGTTGGGAAGCTGCTCGTGGGTTTTATTCTTTGCGAAATCCAGCAATTCAGCATGGGAGAAACCGAATTTGTGGCTTTCTTCAGCAATATGTAGCTGTAGCAAACAAGGAATAACCCGATCGTGTTTTCGAGCCTGAGTGTCGATTGTTTGAAGAAGCTTTAGGCTGTCTACACTGTGTATCAGGTCGATAAAGCCCGCGATATATTTGACCTTATTGTTTTGCAGATGCCCGATCATATGCCAGGATATATCTTGAGGCATTGCTGCTTGCTTTTCTCTGAGTTCCTGTACACGGTTTTCGCCAAATACCTTGTGGCCTGCATTATACAAAGAGCGTAGATCATCATATGATCTTGTCTTTGTTACGGCTACCAGAGCCACCTCAGCCGCTGCTAATTCGTCTTTGATAGCGTTTAATTTCTGAAAATTAACCATGTTTCTTGCTTTTGCACTTTTATTGCCGCCTTTAAGGTCTTATTTTGCGGCGGCGAATTCCTTCTTAAAAGCACCCGTAATTTAATCTTGACCAGACAATTGAAGCACACGTTTCTACTAGCACTTGTATGTATTTTGCTTGCCTGTCAGAAAAAAGACGCGGCAGTACAGCTGGTGATTCCCGAGGGGATTATACAGCGGGATGCAATGAAAGAAGTTTTGAAAGATATTCATAAAGTGGAGGTTCTTTCGAGGGATAAACATTTGAGTGTGGACACCAATTTTACGCAAAGTAGCGTTGGATGGTACTATGATGATGTATATCGTAAACATGGGATAACAGAGCAACAATTTCAAGGCAGTTTTGATTTCTACTCGAAGCACTTTAAGTATTTTATGGGTATGTATGATGAGCTGATCAAGGAGATGCAGGAAGAAGAGAAAGTGCTGAAAGAGGAGGACAAAAAGATTCGTGAGGAAAAGCGGTTGAAAGATCAGCCACCTCCAAAAAAAGCCGAAAAATAGCTCGTTTGAGCTACTGCCCGACCTTTCAGGAATTGATGGAAACGCCGGGCTGCAGTTTCGCGAATTTGCCTTAATTTGAGGCCAACAAACTAGGAATCAATGAATAAAGTTTTTCCTGATGCGGCTACCGCTGTTAAAGATATTCCGAGTAATAGCACCATCATGTTGGGTGGCTTTGGACTCTGCGGTATACCAGAAAACTGTATCGCAGCACTGAAAAATACGGGTGTTAGGGGTCTTACTTGTATATCCAATAATGCTGGCGTTGACGATTTTGGTCTGGGTTTGCTACTCCAGACCAGACAAATCAAAAAGATGATTTCTTCGTATGTGGGAGAAAATGCCCTGTTTGAAGAGCAGCTCCTAAGCGGGCAACTGGAGGTGGAATTGACACCGCAAGGAACGCTGGCGGAGCGTATTCGTGCTGCCGGAGCAGGCATTCCAGCCTTTTATACAGCCACCGGATACGGTACTGAAGTAGCCGATGGCAAAGAGGTACGTGACTTTGACGGTCGCAAATACATTATGGAAACGGCTCTGCAGGCTGATTTTGCTATTGTAAAGGCCTGGAAAGGCGATCTTCACGGCAATCTGATGTTTCGATACACAGCCAGAAATTTCAATCCAATGATGGCAATGGCGGGTAAAATTACCATCGTGGAAGTGGAGGAGCTAGTGGAGCCGGGTGAGCTTGATCCGAATACGATTCACACTCCGGGCATTTTTGTGCAGCGAATCATACAAGGGAAAGACTACGAGAAGCGTATTGAGCAAAGAACAGTTTCGGCCTAAGTTAAAAATACAAGCAGACAAGATTATGGCTCTCGATAAACATGGTATAGCAAAGAGAATTTCACAGGAATTGCAGGATGGGTATTATGTAAATCTCGGTATTGGCATACCAACCCTTGTAGCGAACTACATTCCTCAGGATATCAATATCACCCTGCAGTCGGAAAATGGTTTGCTGGGTATGGGACCCTTCCCGAAGGAGGCAGATGTGGATGCCGATTTGATCAATGCGGGCAAGCAAACAGTTACTACTTTGCCAGGATCTGTATTTTTCGACTCTGCTACCAGCTTCGCAATGATTCGAGGTGGACATGTAGATCTTACTGTGCTTGGTGCTATGGAAGTATCCGATACCGGCGATATTGCCAATTGGAAGATTCCAGGCAAGATGGTGAAAGGTATGGGAGGTGCTATGGACCTGGTCGCAGGAGCCGAAAATATCATTGTGGCCATGATGCACACCAATAAGGCCGGCAAATCAAAATTACTGAAAGCCTGTGCACTGCCGATCACAGGTGTCGCTTGTGTAAAGCGGGTGATCACCAATTTGGCAGTCCTGGACATCACCCCAGAAGGATTTAGGTTGGTCGAGAGAGCACCCGGCGTTTCAGTCGAAGACATAAAAAGCAGTACCGAAGGACGACTCGTGATTGAAGGAGACGTACCTGAGATGAAGGTATAAAATACCCTGTACGTACCCCTTTAATGAACGGACAGAAAAACTTAAGTTTGGAAAATATCCCCTACACTTCATACTACCAACACGGGTTTGTAGATACGAACCAGCTCCCCATCGGTTTCGGTAATCGAGGTTTGCGCTATGGCGATACCTTGTTTGAGGCCATTCGGGTACTCAATGGAAAAGTGCCCTTTATTAATTACCACCTGGACAGATTGCTCGAAGGCATGAAGATGATGAAGATGATCTGCCCTCCTGAGTTGAATGCCCTGCAACTTACTGGTATTATAAACGAATTGGTACAGCGTAATGACTGTATCAATGCGCGGCTACGTCTCAGCGTGATTCGCAAAGACGGCGGATTGTACAGACCTCCTTCGGATGAGGTAGATGTGTTGATTGAATTTGCCGGTTTGGACAAGGGCTATTTTGAGCTAAATGAACAGGGGCTGATAATCGATGCCTATCTGGATATGAAAAAGCCTGCAAATCTGCTCTCTACAGTAAAGTCTGGTAGCAGCCTTTTCTATGTGCTAGCGGGAATTTTTGCAAGAGAAAACAATTTGGATGAGTGTCTGTTAATGAACGAGGAGGATTTGGTAGCGGAGGCGCTACACTCCAATATTTTCATCTTTCAAAACAAAAGTATCTACACCCCGCCACTCTCTCAATACTGCATCAACGGCGTTATGCGCTCTGTGATATTGGAAGTGGCAAATGAAGAGAATTACTCTGTTGTGGAGACCCCACTGAACATGGCCCAGGTAATGGCAGCCGACGAAGTCATGCTGACCAACGCTGTTACAGGCCTAAAATGGGTAGCCAAGTTTAGAGAGAAGTCATATGTGAATGACCATATTCTCGAATGGGTGCAGAGCTTGAATGAGCGATACGCCGGAAGCGAAGTCTGACAGGATTGCGCTCAAGGCGCAATTAATAGGTCATGAACAACACATCTCCGATCTCCATTTTCTGGTTTAGAAGAGATTTGCGACTGCAAGACAATGCTGGACTCTATCATGCCCTGAGGCAGCAACATCCGGTGCTGCC
>JAHDEE010000007.1:33995-67275 GCA_020629005.1 Chitinophagales bacterium | reverse complement strand
CTTCAAAGGATATAAGGACCAAGTGATCTTTGACAAGCATGAAGTCTTGAAGAAAGACGGGAAGCCTTATACAGTCTTCACCCCTTATAGCCGGGTTTGGAAGGCCAAACTTAATGACTTTTACCTAAAATCATATCCTACATTGGCCTATTGCTCAAACCTGGCTTCTTTTACTGCTGAGGCAATGCCTGAGCTGGCCGATTTGGGTTTTGAGCCAACAAATGCGGTTTTTCCGCCGAAAGAGGTTGATCTCGTGATCGTGAAAAGCTATGATAAAACCAGAAACTTTCCTGCTTTGAACGGCACCAGCAAGCTTGGGGTACATTTGCGTTTTGGTACTATTAGTATTCGAAGTCTGGCTCGTCAAGCACTTCAGCACAATGAAACCTATTTGAATGAGTTGATTTGGCGTGACTTTTACCACATGATTCTATACCATTTTCCAAAGGTGGCTACCTCAGCTTTTAAGCCAAAGTACGAAGCTATCCCCTGGAGAAACAACGAGGAGGAGTTCGCCGCCTGGTGCAAGGGCAAAACGGGTTATCCATTAGTAGATGCCGGAATGCGTGAGCTAAATCAGACCGGCTATATGCACAACCGGGTTCGAATGGTCGCCGCTAGTTTTTTGACCAAACACTTGCTGATCGACTGGAGGTGGGGAGAAGCCTATTTCGCGTCAAAGCTACTGGACTTCGATCTGGCTGCAAACAACGGCGGCTGGCAATGGGCTAGTAGCACTGGATGTGATGCAGCGCCTTACTTTCGCATATTCAATCCCTCGACTCAATACCAAAAATTTGACAAAGAACTGAGTTACATCCGCCGATGGGTGCCTGAATTTGAAACAGCGGAATATCCGGCGCCCATTGTAGAGCACAAGATGGCCAGACAACGGGCAATTGACACGTACAAAGCAGCTTTGCAAGCCGGATAGATAAGGCTTAGAAGACTAAATTTAAACATGGCTATTTAACACTTATTCTACCCTTAATCATTTGATCATTTCTATTTTTGCAGCATGAAACATATGGATAAACCAACAAAGTACCTGCGGCGTAGCTTTTACATGACTGCTGCCCTGCTGGTATCAATGATCCTGTTTTCGCCCAATCTTTCCGCACAGGAAAAAGCTACGATCAGCGGCTATCTCACTAGTGGTTCAGACGGAGAATCGCTAATTGGGGCCACCGTTTTTATACGCGAATTAGGCGCAGGTACCTCAAGCAACGAGTACGGCTTCTATTCCCTATCCGTGCCGGTGGGCAAACATATTCTGGAGTATGGCTATCTGGGATTCGAGCCGGTGAAGCAAGAAATCGACCTCAAATCCAATCTCAAGCTGGATATCGAGCTATTCGAAGAGTCAGCTGTCTTGGAAGAAATCGTTGTGAAGTCGGAAGCAGAAAACAAAAATGTGGCCGAGCTGCAAATGAGTGTTGAAAAGCTCGATATTCAAACCATTCAAAAATTGCCAACGCTCCTTGGTGAGGTTGAAATCATAAGGAGTCTACAGCTTTTGCCGGGAGTAAGCACCGTAGGTGAGGGCGCCACGGGTTTCAATGTTCGTGGTGGTAGTATAGACCAGAATCTAGTGCTGCTCGATGAGGCTCCGGTATACAATTCTTCTCACCTCTTCGGCTTCTTCTCGGTATTCAATCCGGATGCAGTAAAGGATGTCAAACTATACAAAGGTGGAATCCCTTCCCGATATGGCGGTCGTTTGTCCTCAATCCTGGATGTACGTATGAAAGAGGGAAACAGCAAGCAATTGGCCATCAATGGCGGTATAGGCACCATCTTTAGTAGACTTGCGATAGAGGGGCCACTGGCAAAAGACAAGGCCTCCTTTATAGTGGCGGGTCGCCGATCCTATATAGACATTTTGGCCCAGCCATTTTTGCGGGATGGTTTTGAAGATTCCAGACTGAACTTCTACGATCTTACCATGAAGGCCAATGCCGATATCAACAAGAAGAATCGCATTTTCCTGTCTGGTTATCTTGGAAGGGACAATTTTGGCTTCGGTGATGCAGCTGGATTTAGTTGGGGTAATGGTACAGGTACCCTGCGTTGGAATCACCTCTTCAGCGATAAGCTATTCTCCAATTTTACTGTATTCTATAGCGACTACGACTACCAAATCAACTTTGGAAACGAGGCAGAAAACTCCTTTGACTGGAGTGCTCAAATTCTCAACTATAGCGTTAAACCCGAGTTTGCCTACTATTTGCAGCCTTCAAATGTCCTGCGATTTGGTGGTCAATCTACCATCTATCAGTTCTCACCGGGAGATGCGATTGGGGTAAGCTCCGGCGAAGAGGCGGATTTTGGCGTGCCCAAGAAGTATGCTATCGAAAGTGCCGTGTACTTGGAAAACGAGCTGGACATCGGGCCACGAATTAAAACCAACTATGGCCTTCGTCTCTCTCACTTCAATTATACGGGCAAGGGTTTCTCCTATGCTTTTGGCGATGCTGATCCTGGCGAACGCAAGCCACTTACAGGCATTGAAGAGCATGATCAATGGGAGTCTATCGAGACCTATCTGGCTCTGGAACCAAGAGCATCAATCAAGTACCAGGCAGGTGAAAACAGCTCTGTAAAAGCATCTTATAATCGCACAGTGCAATATCTACATCTGGTCTCCAATACAACAGCAGCTACACCAGTGGACGTGTGGACTCCGAGTACCAACAACATCAAGCCCCAAAAGGCAGATCAAGTAGCACTCGGCTACTTTCAGAATTTCAAAAAGAATACCTACGAGTTCAATGTGGAAACCTACTACAAAAAGATGTACAATCTGCTCGATTATGTAGATGGTGCCGACTTGCTGCTCAATCCTTTCCTCGAAGCCGATCTGCTACAAGGGGATGGACGAGCCTATGGTCTGGAACTCCAGGTCAAAAAGGCAAAGGGAGATATCAGTGGTTGGGTGAGCTATACCTTAGGTCGAACAGAACGATTGATTGAGGGCATCAACAACGATGACTGGTATCCTTCCCGTTTCGATCAGACCCACAACCTTACAGTTGCAGCCTTTTACCAAATCAATAAGCGATGGTCTACCAGCGGTAATTTCTCACTAGTTACCGGTACCCCGGCTACTTTCCCAACAAGTCGCTATGAGCAGCAGGGATATGTGATTCCGCACAATGCCTACAAGACGAGAAACAATGTTCGTATCCCAACCTACCATCGTCTCGATTTGTCCCTAACACTAGACCCAAAAGAAAATCCGGATAAGCGTTGGAAAGGTCAGTGGGTGCTTTCTATCTATAATCTGTACGCACGCAAGAATCCTTTCTCGATCTACTTCACACAAAACGATGGCCGAATTCCCTCAGGCTCTAATGTCCAGACTTATGCCGAGCAACTTTCTGTAATCGGCTCCTTTATTCCATCTATATCCTACAACTTCAAATTCAAATAAAATGAGAAATATAGCAGCAATCTTAGCACTCATCTGGCTGGTAATTGGTTTCTCATCATGCACCGATCAGGTAGACGTAGACCTACAGGATGCCGACGCCTTACTCATTGTAGATGCCTGGCTGGACAACCGACCTCAGGTGCAAAACATTCGCCTTTCCTGGTCGCACGACTATTTCAATAGCGCTTTCACACAAGGGCTTGATGAAGCCGAAGTTAACCTGACCCGCGATGATGGCACTGTCTTCAATTTCACATCTGCCGGCGATGGTAATTACCGTTGGGGATCTCAAGGTGGCGATTCCCTCGGTGAGGCAGAAGACGAATTTGCTTTGGAAATCAAATACAATGGCAAAACTTACTCGGCCGAAAGCCGGTTCAACAGGGTACCAGTGATCGATTCCATTGCCCAGGAGTATTTCGAGAGCGAACTCGGACGAGATGATGGAATCTACACTGAGTTTTTCGCCCGAGACCTCGAAGGCGATGGCGATACCTACTGGATCAAGGCCTACAAAAACGGCCAGTTTCTAAACCGTCCTCAGGAGATGAACCTGGCCTACGATGCCGGCTTCAGCGCTGGTTCTAATTCCGATGGTCTCATCTTCATTCCTCCTATCCGCGATGCGATTAATCCACAGGATGAGGACAACCAGGCCTGGGTCGTAGGCGATGTTTGCCTGGTCGAAATTCACTCTCTAAATCTGGATGCATTTTATTTCATGGGCGAAGCTTTCACGCAAATGACCAACGGCGATGCAACGATTTTTGCCTTGCCAGTCGCCAATGTCGATGGCAACATCCGCTCCAGCGACGAAGGCGAAGAAGTACTAGGTATGTTCAATCTGGCCATGGTGAGTAGTTATGAGCAGGTGATTGATTTGCAGTGATTTTGGACTTGAAGGTTTGCGGATTACGGATTGGCCACTTACCCAAATCGTAAATCTCAAATGCAGTTGCCCTGAAATTTTTAGGAGCGAATGGTCCTTCACTCCAGCACCGGCTTGCCCGTGCTCCACTCTTACTCAGCACCTGCCTGCTTGTTCGCTGCTCAGCCTCTGCCGTCTCGCCTTAGGGCGAGCCGCCATAGGCTGGCGCTCACTGGCGCATGCAGGCACTGAGTACCGTTTCGCCCGGGGCTATTCTGATGCTGCATTCCGTCCAGCCTGGATGTGGAAATGGTGTGGGATTGATGCTGGATTACAAGCAAAAACAGCGACCTTCAGTCCAGTATTGGCAATGCGTGAAGTGATTCTATCATTGATTGGTTTTTTAGTAAAACTGGATATACCTTATAGAATCAATGGATCAAAGTATGTTATCGGAAGCACAAAAGAAAAGGATGGAAAAACCAAGAACAGCCTTACTATTATGTGATAAGGTCAACGACGAGTATCTAGAGCAGCACGGTGACTATGATCAAATGTATCAACAGCTCTTTCCAGAACTCAAGCTAAGTTGCTATCGCGTGTTTCAAGGACAATTTCCTAATTCAGTGAACGACTATGATGCATATATCATCAATGGTTCTCGAAAATCGGTCTATGAAGCAATTGACTGGATAGCGAAATTGAAGCAATTTGTGCGGGACATTCACCAGCTTCGAAAGAAGTGCCTGGGTATCTGCTTCGGGCATCAGCTGATTGCCGAAGCACTTGGAGGCAAGGTCGCAAAGTCGAATTTGGGATGGTGCGTCGGAGTTCAAGAATTCAGCGTAAGTAGGGTGCAGCGTTGGATGCGTCCTGCCCATGCAAAGCTAAACATGTTGATGATGTGTCAGGATCAGGTACAAAAATTACCAAAGGGTAGCAGGCTACTGGCTAGCACTAACAGGTGTCCCAAGGGCATGTTTCAGCTTGGGGAGCACATTCTAGGTATCCAGGCACATCCAGAATTCAGCAAGGCTTACGATAAAGCACTGATGGAAGCTAGGGTAAAAAGAATTGGCAAGCAACGCGTACAAGAGGGCTTAGCAAGTCTGGACCTAAAGGTTGACCGCGATCTGATCCAGAAATGGATGATGGAATTTCTAGTCCCAAACCCGTAATCCGTAATCCTTAATCCCAAATCCCCAGTCTCACATCCTCAAATGAAACGACTTCGGTCTCGTTAAACCCGCATAACCCAAAGCGGATAGAGTGCAACCACGACCCGAGTTCTTTACACCCGTCCAGGCCAAGGCAGGATCCAGGTAGTCACATCGATTCATAAAGACCGTTCCCGTTTGCAACTCATTTCCCATTTGTTTTGCGAATTCCAAATCCTTGGTCCAAATGCTCGCGGTGAGCCCATACTGACTCTCATTCATGAGCCTGAGGGCTTCTACATCATCGGCAACAGACACGATACCGACGACTGGTGCGAAGGTTTCTTCCGACATGATCTTCATGCGATTGCTCACACCGATCAATATCTGTGGTGCCATATAAGCACTACCCGATTGATGCGCAGGAAAATGACTGCTGTCGATCAGTGCTCTGGCTCCTTTCTGCAGTGCCTCGTCAATATGAGCCTGCGCATTCGCGGCTGCTGAAGCTCTTACCATCGGCCCCAATGTTGTATTGGTGTCAAGCGGATCGCCCAATTGATAATCTTTGGTTAAGCTGACAGCAGCTTCAACGAAGTCCTTAAACAGGCTTTCGTGCACATACACCCTCTCAATGCCGCAGCAGGATTGTCCTGAATTGAAGAATGCTCCATCCACGATATTTTCGACTGCACTTTCCAGGACTGCATCCTCTCGTACATAGGCAGGATCCTTACCTCCCAGTTCCATGCCAGCACCAATAAATCGATTATTTGCTGCCTGTTGCACGGCCCTTCCTCCGGCCACAGAGCCAGTGAAGGCAACGTAGTCTATGCCGGTATCCTGGATCGTAGCAGCCACTTGATCGTGGCTCATGTGCAGATATTGAAACACGCCTTCGGGCAATCCAGCAGCTGCGAAAGCCTGTGCATAACGTTCCGCGCAAAGGGGAGTCTGTTCTGCATGTTTAAGTATCACGCAGTTGCCTGCCAACAGTGCTGGAATGATTACGTTTACAGAAGTGAGATAAGGGTAATTCCAGGGAGCAAGCACCAGTACAGTACCTAGTGGTTCCCTGGAAATGTATCGTACAAATCCCTTCTTTTCCGGCACCTTAATGTCAACAAGATTCTCTTCCGCAATGCTGATCATGTACTCAGCTCGCTCCACAAAACCCTTGGTGATCTCGAAAGGCGTGTAACGTATCGGCCTTCCCATCATATGGGTAATCTCCTTGCCGATCTCGTCGGCATGTTGTTTGAAAAAATCTACAGCGATTTGGCAAATGGCTATGCGTTCTTTTAGCTGAGTATTTCTCCATGCTCGCTGAGCGTCCTGGGCATCGTTGAGCGCCTTTGCGATCTGCTTGCCTGTTGCATGTTGACGCTCACAGTATACGGAGCCGTCGATAGGAGAGATGGTTTTGAATTGCATTTGCTTTGGGTGTATGGGTTAATTTTGGATTACTAATTACTAATCACTAATCACGGACACAGACCAGGGTTTTGGACTAGGTGGTCTTAGGGCTTTCCGGAGTAACATATGCTGCTGTGATTCCACCGTCCACCAGGAATTCTGATCCTGTAGTGTAAGACGACTCATCCGAAGCCAGGAATAGTGCAGCCTGAGCCATTTCCTTAGCCTCACCAAATCGGCCCATAGGAATGTGCACAAGTCTTCTCTGCTTCTTTTCTTCTGTATTTAGAAACTTCATCAGGAGTTCTGTGCGAAGTGGACCGGGGCAGAGTGCGTTTACCCGAATATTTTCTCTTGCATGGATGACTGCTAGTTCGCGGGTCATAGATAGAACTGCTCCTTTGCTCGCTGTATAAGCCAACTGTGGCGTTGCAGCACCCAGGTGAGCGACAAAGGAGGCTGTATTGATAATCGATCCTCCGCCAGATCTTCTCATTGCCGGAATACCGTATTTGCAGCCAAAAAAGACACCCTTCACATTGATGCCAAAAGTTAGATCAAAAATAGCCTCTTCTGTACCTACAGCGTCGCCATCTTCACTATGCATGATGCCCGCATTATTGAATAAGATATGCAAAGCTCCGAACTGCTTTTCGGTAAACAGTACCATGGCTTCGCATTCTTCTGCCTTGGAAACATCTGCCTTGAAAAACGCGGCTTTGCCACCGGCTTCCTGAATCTGCTTTTGCACAGCCATTCCTCCATCCCCATCGATATCTGTCAAAACCACACTTGCGCCTTGTTTGGCAAACAGTAGTGCTGTTTCTTTTCCGATGCCGCTGCTGCCACCGGTAATCAGAGCTACTTTATCCTTGAGTCTCATATTGTTTTGAGTTTTAGGCGCAAAGATAAATTCTAATCCTTAATTTACCGTAATGGAGGAACAATCAAAACTTCAAAGGACGCTCGGCCCCCTCATGCTATGGGGACTTGGTGTCGGGTATGTGATTTCCGGGATGTATTTTGGCTGGAATCTGGGATTGGAGCAGGGAGGAACACTAGGGCTGGCAGTAGCAACCTTCTTCATTATGATTATGTATCTGACTTTTACCTTCAGTTACACAGAGCTAGCTTGTATGATCCCAAAGGCGGGAGGCGCATTCACCTATGCAGATAGGGCGCTGGGGCGAAACTGGGGTTTTCTAGGTGGCATGGCGCAAAATATAGAATTTATCTTTGCTCCTCCAGCGATTGCTTTTGCAATAGGTGCCTATTTGAATATCTTTCTGCCCTCTGTTCCCATCATAGCGATAGCAGTAATCGCTTATCTTATTTTTACTGCACTGAACATCTCAGGAGTAAAGGCTGCAGCGAGCTTCGAGTTGATCATTACGGTAATCGCCGTAATCGAGCTTTTGATTTTCGCTGGTGCTACTTTGCCAGCATTTGAATATGAAAACATGGCCAGAAATGCCCTGCCAAATGGATGGTCTGGTGCTTTTGCGGCCATTCCTTTTGCCATATGGTTTTTTCTGGCAATTGAAGGTGTGGCAAATGTGGCAGAAGAGACCATCAACCCACAGCGTAATATATTGATCGGATTTGGATCGGCAATACTTACATTGGCGGTGCTATGTGTGCTTACATTTTGCGGTTCCATCGGTGTAGACGGATGGGAATCAGTGGTCTATGAGACACCTGGTGCTGCGGCTTCGGATTCTCCCTTGCCACTGGCGCTGGCTAAGCGATTTGGACAAGATCACATACTTTATCATCTGGTGACTTCTATTGGGCTTTTCGGCCTGGTGGCATCGTTTCATGGAATTATTTTGGCTGCAGGAAGGGCCACATTTGAGTTTGGAAGAGAAGGACTAGCCCCCAAGGCCTTGGGTAAGGTACATAGCAAGTTTCGCACGCCTACAAATGCGCTGCTATTCAATATGCTGATCGGTATTGCCGCCTTGTTTACAGGAAAGACAGGAGACATCATAACGATTGCCTGTTTTGGCGCTTTGAGTTTGTATATTGTCTCCATGATCTCGCTCTTGGTACTTCGCAAAAGGGAACCGAATCTGGAGAGGCCCTTTAGAGTACCGCTATACCCCGTTTTCCCAATCATCGCTTTAGTCATCGCCACAGTTGCACTGATTGCCATGACTATTTACAATCCACTATTGGCGGCGATTTATGTAGGCTTGCTGCTGGTGGCTTACATCTGGTTTCGCATCAGCCAGTCGAAGACATAGCAGGTATTAAGAAGTAGTTCAACTAGAAAACTCAAGAAGAATTGAAATGGCGAAGACCACAAAAAGCAAACTAAAAGGAATGCTCAGTCTTGCTGAGCTGAGCAAGTTGGCAAAGCAGGAAGAAATTGAAACAGTAGTAGTCGCTTTCACTGATCACTATGGTCGATTGATGGGCAAGCGTTTTGATGTAGATTTTTTCCTTGAGAGCACGGCAAAAGATGGCTCCCACGCTTGCGATTATCTGCTGACAACCGACATGGAGATGGACCCCGTACCTGGCTATCAATTCGCAAACTGGGAATTGGGTTACGGGGATTTTCATATGGTGCCGGACATGGGCACCTTGCGCATAGCGAGTTGGCTAAATAAGACTGCTCTTGTGCTTTGCGACATCAAAAATGAAAAGACGCACGACTATGTGGATGTTGCCCCAAGATCCGTTTTACAACGAATTGTGCAAAGTGCTGCCAAGACCGGTTATGAGGCATTTGCAGCCTCGGAACTAGAGTATTATGCTTTTGAAAATAGCTATCGAGCTGCACAAAAGCAGCAATATGACTACCTCAAACCAGCAGGATACTACATTGAAGATTACCACATTTTGCAGGGCTCCAGAACGGAGAACTTTACTGCGCTGGCTCGAAGGCATCTCAAGCACAGCGGAGTACCTGTGGAAACTTCAAAAGGAGAGTGGGGCCTGGGGCAACATGAGTTGAATATTCGCTATGCTGGCATTCTGGATATGGCCGATCGGCATGTGGTGTACAAGCAGTGTCTGAAAGAATTGGCGGACAGCCTGGGAATGTCTGTCACCTTTATGGCGAAGTTTGACAAGGACCAAGCGGGTTCCAGCTCCCATATTCATCTCAGCCTATGGAAAAAGGGAAAGAATGCGTTTGCCGGCAAGAAGAAGTTTGGACCAGTGATGGGAACTGATGCCTTCCGTTGGTTTCTGGGAGGATGGATCAAGCATGTGCCTGATGTGATGCCTTTCTATGCGCCGACAGTGAATTCGTACAAACGTTATGTAGATGGTTCCTGGGCTCCAACAAGACTGGCCTGGAGCTATGACAATAGAACGGCCGGCTTTCGAGTGGTCGGCAAGGGAAACAGCTTGCGGATAGAATGCCGTATACCAGGAGCGGATTGCAATCCTTACTTGGCCTTTGCGGCTTCTTTGGCATCTGGACTAGCTGGCATTAAAAACAAGATCGAGCCGCCTGAAATCTTTGAAGGGGATATCTATGCCGCAAGTCATCTGCCCAGGGTTCCCTATACACTTGCTGAGGCAGCCGAACGCTTTGAAAATAGCACCTTTGCCCGCATGACCTTTGGCAAGGAGGTCGTAGAGCATTACAGCCATTTCTATAAATCAGAAGTGCAGGCCTACCAGCTGGCTGTAACTGATTGGGAGCGAAAGCGATATTTTGAGCGTATATAGTACAATGACAGGAATCGTTCCCTGCAAGGACTTTATGTTCGCCAGCTTCCGATCCTTCAATTCAAAGTCTTAATTTCACCACATGAATTACATCACGGTGGATGGGGTGAGCAAGTATTACGGAGAAAAATTGCTCTTCGAAAACATCACCATATCTATCAACGAGGGACAAAAGGTGGCGCTGGTAGCCAGAAACGGTACCGGTAAATCTACTTTGTTAAAGATCATCATGGGTACCGAACCCCCGGATGCTGGAGAAGTTCGTATCAACAAGAATATTGTGATCGGATACCTGGATCAAAATCCCTATCTCAATGATCAAACCACGGTAATAGAAACCGTTTTCTACTCGGACAATCCTGTGCTTCAAGAGATCCGCCATTACGAGTACTGCCTGGAAATGCACGACCGAAAGGGTACTGCAGAAACGCAGGAGGCTTTACAGGGAGCGATGCAAAAGCTGGATCAGCTTCACGCCTGGGATTATGAAGTCAAGATTCGCCAAATCCTGAGTCAACTGGAAATTCGGAACCTGGATCAGCCGGTTAAATTGCTTTCTGGAGGTCAAAGAAAGCGTGTAGCGATGGCTTCGATTCTGGTACAGTCCCCTCAGCTGCTCATACTCGATGAGCCGACCAATCATCTCGATTTGGAGATGATTGAATGGTTGGAAAGCTACATTGCAAAGCAAAACATCAGCCTGCTGGTAGTGACTCACGACCGCTATTTTCTCGATAGGGTTACGAACGAGATCATCGAACTCGATCAGGGAAAACTTCACAGATACAAGGGTAATTACAGTTATTTTCTGGAGAAGAAAGCCGAGCGGGAGTTTATTGAGGGACAGGAGCTGGAGAAAACCAGAAAGCGATACAAAAAAGAATTAGAGTGGATTCGCAGAAGTCCGCAAGCCAGGGGGACCAAGGCGAAATCACGCATCAGTAGTTTTGAAGGCATCAAAGAGAAGGCCTTTAAAAAGCGGGATGATGGTGAGTTGCGATTTCGAATCCAGACCCCCAGGATAGGAGGGAAGATCATTGAGATGTTCAACCTCTACAAGTCATACGGAGATTTGAAGATACTGGATGATTTTACCTACATTTTTTCACGTTATGATCGAGTGGGAGTAGTAGGGAAAAATGGCGTGGGTAAAACAACGTTTCTGGAGATCCTGACAGGACAGATGAAAGCGGATCGTGGAAACTTTGTAGTGGGACAGACGGTTGAATTCGGCTACTATACCCAGGCTGGTATGCAGCTTAAAGAAGATAAGCGTGTATTGGAAGTTATCCGGGACATTGCAGATGGTCTGCCCCTGGGAGGGGGGAAATGGCTGACTGCTGAGGAGTTGCTACATAACTTTCTATTTCCCTACAAGACACATCGCAACTACGTGTCCACTCTAAGTGGAGGAGAGAAGAGAAGATTGTATCTATTGACTATTCTCATGAGCAATCCCAATTTCCTGATCCTGGATGAGCCTACCAATGATCTGGATATTATGACCTTAAATGTTCTGGAAGAATTTCTGGAGGAGTTCAAAGGTTGTCTGGTGATTGTATCGCACGATCGATACTTTATGGATCGTCTCGTAGATCATATCTTTGTACTGGAAGGAGAGGGCAAAACCAGAGACTTTCCAGGCAATTATTCCGACTATAGGAATTGGAAACTGGCGCAAAAGAGGGAAAAACAACAGGTAGTAAAACAGGCCAAACAAACGGAAACAAAGGCGCCTCGGGAGAAGAAAAAATTGTCTTTTAATGAGAAACGTGAATTCGAACAATTGGAGAAGGATATCGAATTATTAGAGGCGGAAAAGGCTGAGTTAGATCAAAAGATGAGTGAGGGCGGTCCTTATGAGGAATTACAAAAGATGTCGGAACGCCTGGGGCTGGTTATGAAAGAATTGGATGAAAAGGGGGATCGCTGGCTGGAGTTGAGTGAGTGGGTTTGAGTTTGCGCCTAATGCTTCTTTTGCGTGTCAAACTTGTGCTCGACTTCGCGGAGCTCTTATTGAATGATGAACAAAATGCAGTCTAAATGAAAAAACTAATTCCAGTAATTATAGTTATGGCCTTGGTGATCATGCAATTCTTTCCGATCAAGCGCATCGTTGGTCCGGTGAAGCCGGGAGCATCGATAATGGATGATGCCTCTGTTCCGGATGACATCAAGACCAGTTTGAAAGCTGCCTGCTTTGATTGCCATAGTAACCAACCAGCTTATCCCTGGTACGCCAGTATTGCACCGATCAGTTGGTGGTTGGCGGGTCATATTGAAGAGGGGAGAAGTGACTTGAATTTTTCGGAATGGTCGCAACTTTCCGCTGAACAAAAGGCGCATAAGAAGCGAGAAATGTGTGTTGAAATTGAGGCCACTCGTATGCCGCTTACTCCCTACAAGATTTTACACTCTGAAGCCCGATTGAGCGACGCACAAGTAAAGGCCATCTGCGACTGGTCGAAACAGTAGCTCAGCTTCTTTGTTTACCTTTTTTGAGATTGACGTTCTATAACTGCAAGCTACCTATAAGAAGTTGCAGAAAGTAGAACATCATGAATTCACCACAGCAAATCACTCAGCTAGCCTTCGCTCGCTTGCGAGAAGCCGAAATCCTGTTTAGAGCTGATTGTTTTGACGGAGCCTTTTACCTGGCTGGATATAGTGTGGAGCTTATGCTAAAGTCCAGGATCTGCTTACGGTTGGGCGTTCCAAATCTATTTGATGCTCAGCATCTTGAGATGAACAGAATCGCGAGCATTGGTACCTTGAGGAAGACCTTAAAGACCCATGATCTAAACTTTTTACTGCTTTTGAGTGGATTAAAGGTTAAATTCGATAGAGCGAAGGCTAGACGTCAGGATTTCGCAATCATCAATTCCTTGCTGTTTACAAACTGGGATGAAAATTGTCGGTACAAACCAATAGGGACAGTGAGCAAAGAAACTATTGAAGCCTTGGTCGGGTTTCTACAAGAGGAAAACGGATTGTTACAATGGATAAGCAACAACTAAGGAAAGCACTAGAACCCTTTCGCGAGATGTTGAAGGATCGAGGATTTGCTTTGGATAGCCTCACTTTTGAGCCTGCATATCCTGGTGACTCTTCTTCATCGTATGTACTGACTCCAACCGCAAGGTGGATCAAGGAACAAGGACAAGTTAAAAGCCTTGAGATACTGCTAGATACCTTATGGAAAACCACAACTGTAGAAACTCGAATTTCGGTTTTCTGCTTTAACTTGAAAGAGGCTTGCCAACCGATCGTTCGTCGATCCAAGATTGCTTAGACCAAAAGGCCAGTGATCAACTGCTAGTGAGAAGCAATTGTTTTAGGATGATTCTCTTGATGTTGTTTGCGCGTGCAAGGCAGTTGGCAAAATAGCCCCGATAGACGTGGAAATGCAGCTGCACTGAGCGCCTGGCTGCGCCACTGATGCTGGCTCGACGATAGGAGAGACAGGAGCAGTGGATGCAGACAGCAGCGAAGGGTAGTTGCATTGGAACAGATAGCGGGACTGAAGTTTGCGCGGTGGAGCCCCGTTTCGCTCCAAAAATTTATTCTTCAATAGAGCCGTCTTTTACAATTGCGGAGCTTTGCTGCGGGAATATTGCACAGCATTTGTTTTGTTTGCAATTTGCGGGTAGCGTCACAAATTGGTTTGCAATAATGTGTATGTTCGGCTATATTATTGCGGTCTCCATCCTGACCCAAAACCTTCCTTTACTTTGTATAAGACCGCGCTTTCCTTTTTGGTCTGTGTGTTGCCTGCAATCTCAGGGCTGATAGCACAGGATCGCTTGCACGAACGCTCTTCGGAGGCCTTGTATTTCGAGACATGGGCTCCTGGCGGAGTACCTCATATACATTATTTTTGGACTTCTGATAATGCCCTTGTGATGAGGGCGAGGCCAATTCGGGTTCCTGAATTTCCTGATGAGGATGGACAGGCTGCCGAGTATGACTATTTGAAAATTACCATTAATGAACCTGGTATGGAGGATCAAAGGAAGGATGAGTTGAGTGAAGAGCAAGTGGCTTTTGTGCGTGAGGCATTGCAAAACTCTACAGAACTTGGGGTCTCTTTTTCGGAGATAGAAAACGGTAATTTGCAGCTGCAGATCAGCAAAGATGGTGGGGATTTTCAGGTACTGATATATAATACCACGGACGAGGTGACTTGCACGGTCATGAGTGATGGGCGCGTAAAGTATATCACATATTGGCAGGTTGCTGCTCCGCCAGAAGTTCCTATAAATGAACAAAAAAGCGGGGAATAGTACTATGAATATTGTTTTAAAGGTGATTGCATTACTTTTTGTTCTGGGTCTATTTGTTTTACTATTTCGGATTCTGTCCTGGCGAATTCCTATTGGCGAAACCATACCAATCAAATCGAAGGTTCGGTTTCAGATGATTGACGCTGGCCAGGGGGATCTTTTAAGGACAGGAATTGAGAAAAGGTTTGGAAACAAAAGGCTCTTTCTTGACGAGCCATATAAGGGGCAACACTTCCTCTTCGTTTCTGTTGAAGACTGGGATGAAATTTGGTCAGAATTATCGACAATGCGGAAGGAGGGATACACCTATCGACTGACGTTTGAGACAAGAAAGTTGATACTGGGTGGATATGCCGTCGCCAAAGTGGTACACAAGGAAAGATTGGAGGAAGAACCTCGCATGTCAAAATAAGGCTTCGGATGAGCCGGCCATTCGTGTTGATGCAGATTTCTACGGTAGCAGTTCCGTAGACCATTATAGCTACACAGCAAGCAACTTCTATATTCGCCGTGATTCGGTATTAGTGAAGGCGATAGAGGATTTGCATACTGAGGTGTATTCTGGAATCGCTTCATTTAACTGCAACGGCTATGGCACGAATGATCAGCTATTTTTGTGGCCGGACACTGGCAGAGCAGATTCCTTCTGGAACCTACTGGTCACTGATAGTATTAAGCACAGAAGAGATACCTTGCTGATGGGGGATTATTGTGATGATTACTACTTCTATGAAATGGCGGTTGACACCATCTTTTTCCGCGATTCAGCTTACCGATTTGTCAATATTGAAGAAAAGTAGTCGTCGTTGGCGACAATAATTGAAAATTTGCAATTTTTTGACCAAATTTTGGTTCCTGACATTCCGAATTTCTGTTTGGCACTCGTCCAGATAGGAAATCGCAGCCCAATGCGCGATTTGCGAACCTTAAAATTTTAGAAATGACATCATTTTCAAGACTGTTGACGGCTATGTTTTTGCTGTCCTTGCTGGTTTTTACCGCTTGTGAGCGCGAAGAAGATCCAGTGTTCTCTTATAATGGAGTAGAAGTGGCCAATTCCTCAATTAACGAAACAACTGACGCTAGTTTGCTCAGTGACCCTTGTATTCCTGAAACCCAGCCATATGATCCCTCAGGCCCGGTAGTTGGTCCAGTTGGTCCTACAGGACCGTCGGGTGCCAGCGGGCCAAGTGGTCCTTCAGGCCCTACTAGTGGCGGCTATGAGTCAGATTATTCAGGAGTATTATCCACCGGTGGTGGAGGGACTGGGACTGTATACAGTGGTGGTGAGCCTGGTACCTTAACAGCTGGAGAGGTTCATGACCTTGAGAACTGGAATGCATGGCAAGTAGATAAGGCGGATTTTACGGATTTCGCTCACGACTGGGAGATGAATGCCGATGACCGTATCGAGGTGAATTTGGTAGATGAAACCGGCGCAGCTCTGGTAGACGCTCGTGTGTGGCTGATTGATGGCTCAAAGGCAGTGTGGCGCAGTAGAACTGACAACAAGGGAACTGCTCATTTGTATGCCAATGCTTATGGCCCAGATGTTGACGGTGATTTGGACCTGTTGGTATTCACCAATGACCTTACAGTTACGATCCCGAATCCAATGTTTGTCAGCGAAGGCGTAAACGAGTCTTCGGTACCTGTAACGGTTGCAAAACCAAACGCGGCAGATGTAATGATTGCTTTCGATGCCACAGGATCTATGGGAGATGAGCTGGAATACATCAAGGATGAGGTGAACGATATCTTCTCGAGAGTTTCCAGTGAAAATCCAGATGTAAACTTCCGATTTGGGTCTGTATTTTACAGAGACTATGGCGATCAGTACTTGAGTGTAAGCACACCTTTGGATCCTTCAATTGCTACTGTAGAATCCTTTATTGATTCACAAGCTGCCTCGGGTGGTGGTGATTTCCCTGAAGCAGTACATATTGCTTTGCAGGAAGGAATTGTTGAAGAATCATGGTCAGAAAGTGCAAGAGCCAGAATCATGTTCCTGATTCTTGATGCGCCGCCTCATGGTTCTGACTGTATCCAAGAGCAAATGAGACTATTGATCGCAGAGGGTGCCAGAAAGGGTATTCGTGTGATTCCTGTAACATCAAGCGGTATCAATAAGGAAACTGAATATCTAATGAGATTCTCCGCGATGGCTACTGGTGGAACTTATACATTCCTAACTGACCACAGTGGTATAGGTAACGATCACATTGATCCAACAACTGCAGGTTACGTGGTTGAATTCTTAAATGATCAAATGGTAAGGTTGGTTAATCGCTACGTAGAGTAGTGCATGACCAATGTACTGTACAATATACTGTTCTTAAGAACAAGAGAATGATTTGAGTATTAAGGGATGGAGAATCAATAACTGTCCATTTTGACTTGCTAGAAATGATTTATCCTTCGTTATTTTTCTCCACCAGCCATCAAGGATGCTGTCAAAAAATGCCTCGTCTAAATCACTTCTAGCGGCGTCAAAATCGGACAGTTATTGATTCCCACTCCCTAAGGGCGAATGGAGCGATTGCTGCTTTCGCCCTTCTTCTTTTGTACTACTCGCCGGGATGGTATTGACGTTTAGCCTCTTTCATCACTTTTTGCCAATCCAGTGTCATCGGTTTGCGTTCCTGCTTGACGAACATTTCCATTTGATCGGTGTAGTGAGGACTCTTTTTTCTGGAAGATGCCCCGTAACAATTGACAGTTTCGAGAACCACTCCTTCATCCGTAAATCGAGCAATCAATATGTAAGAATCTCCTGAGAATGATTCAAATTTTCCTTTCTTTCCAGGCAAGGTGTACATAGCAGCCAGCACCTCTGGCGCTCCCCAGATACCAAACTCTACATCTCCTCTTTTGTGTACCTGAACCTTTCCCAGTTCCACCTCCAGTTTCCCAAAATGCCGCATTAGATGTTTTTTCGAAAAGCGCAATGCATCGGCATAGGTTGACTCTTGCAGGTCATTATTTTTGTCAAGCAAGCCTGCTTTGAACATATACTTTAACAGGTACTGGACAGAAACAGTAAACGCTGCCGCTTGCATATTTTTAACATCCGTGCTGTAATCCCACTTTTTCAAGACAGCAATAATATCAGCTAGGTCAGGATATTTTTCTGGACTTAGGTTGAACAAGACATGTAGATTTTGCAAGGTGCGGGTTGACTTGATAGAAGGATAGCTAAGGTCGTATTTGATATCAAGCATTTGCTCATAGCTAAGTTTGTCATGTTCCGCCATTAGTTCTTGAAATCGGGAGGCTCTTGCGGTATTTCCCTGAAGGTAACCGATCGTTTTCGGGTAATCTTTGGCGAGGGGGTTTTCGTCAGGAGCAGTGCAATCGAAGGGTGTGTTGTTGGAATTGTATACATATCCACATTTGGGATCAGATACCATCACTAAACTGTCCAGAGGCATGAATTCTGGTGCCCACTTGGTCCGGGAGGTATTTCCAGGAAGCACATCCATCCAATTGTAAGCAGGATCGCGGTAAGGGAAAAGACCATTACCCAGGAAGAAAATATTGTCTTCTTTGTCAGCATATATGATGTTTAGTCCGGGTAAACCCTGAATCTCTACAGCCTCCATAAACTCTTCTTTACTACTTGCTTTATTCATTCTGAACCATTGCTCCGCCGCCTTGATTGCCCAACGAGCAGGGAATCTGATAGAGAAAAAGCCATTTTTATTTTTGACCGTTGGGCCGTATTCGCTCCAGTAGAAGGTTTTTGGGACAGGAATTTTGAATGGCCCCAATACCTTGACCATGCTAGTATGTCTTCTTTTTTCAAGGGTTTTCCATTCGCCATCATACTTGTACTGTAACTTGTTAGTTGGGTGCATTTCGAGTTCATAGACATCGGTTAGGTCGGGATAATTCACTGTGTGCGTCCATGCAAGATTCGGATTAGCGCCAACAAAAATCGTAGGAGCACTCGGGAAGGTACCTCCGAGCATATTCCAGCCTTCATCGCTCACAACATGCGCTTCATACCAGGCATACGGTCCCTTAAGCGGTTGATGCGAATTAGCGACGAGGTAAGTGTCGCCGCCTACGGTTCGTGAGGAACTCACTGCTATACCATTGGACCCGCTGGCAAGAGGGCTTTGTTCTTCGCCAAAGAGATTCTCAAAAATGCGAATCAGGTCGTACTGAACATTGGTCATAAAGGTCAAAGAAAGGATGTATCCCTCCATCAGATCTTCCACCGAGACTGGAAACACCTTTTTGCGATAGACTTCCTTTGGATTTTGGGCTGCGTAGTCGTTAATGCCTTGCACATATGCTTCTGCTACTTTACGAAACTCCGGAGACATTGCCCCGTCCATCTGGTCGTCAACTGCTCCTTTGGTATCAATAAGGAATGCGATGAAATCCTGAATAGCGCCCTCCTTTCCTTTGACACTGGCCAGCTGGCCTTTCGTAGCCAACAAGGTTTCCTGCATAATCGGAAAGCAGTCTTCGGCTTCCGCCCATGCCAGTCCGTAGGCAGCATCTGCATCGGTCTTTCCATGAATATGGGGAACACCCCATTGATCTCGAACAATGGTTACGTCCTGAGGATTAACTTGAGCTTGACAGAGGAGGGACAAGAGTAGCAATATTGCTACAGAGCAAATTTTCATTACAAACGTTTAAAGTGTACAAATTTGCCCTTTGTATAAGAAAACGAATCGGCCGCAAGATATACTAATTAAGACGAAGACCCCAGCACGTACTTGATAAATACCTGCTGGGGTCTTGATAGAGCTGCTCACAGACATCCTATTGTCTCCGGGCAGTGCGAGTGGTCTAGGTTGAATCTTAGCTTCCTCCTTTGGCTCGCTGTTGTTCCAAAATCTTTTGAATATCAACCTTCTGGCCGTTCTGATTTACGCGGATCGTCTTATTGTTCGCATTACTACGACGATTCTGTGGCGGAGCCGCTGCAGGAATCTCGCTAGTGTAGTTAGCTGCAAATTGGTTGAACTTTTGCGTTTTGTAGTGATCCTCTCCGTAGAACTTCAGCAAAGCGTCAAAATCAGCAGCTTGCTTGAATCCAGAAATAGCCTCGATTCGTTCTAGATTAGTATCCAGGAATGCAATGGTTGGATATCCCATTCTTCCGCCTCTATTTCCCCACTTATGGGCCAGTTCATTGTATCCCTTTCTACCTGCAGGAACGAACTTGTAATCAGCACCTTTAAACTTGAGATTGTCTTTTGTCTCTGCATCAAATTTCACTGCATAGTAATTCTCGTTCATGTACTCCGCAATCTTTGGATGCTGGAAGGTAGCCTTATCCATCTTTTTACACCATCCACACCAATCTGTGTAGAGGTCGACCATCACAGGACGAGGTTCTTTCTTCATCTTGCTTTCAAGCTCTGTTACAGACACCCAGTTCACCTTTCCACCACCCTGTGCTGCCTGACTGTTATTACTTGTATTTACTTTATTGACTGCTGTCTTCTGAGAAATTTGCTTTTTTGCCTTTGCATCTTTCGCAGTTTTTCCAGCTACTGCTGTGCTGGTTTCTGCTTTTGCGGTTTCACCTCCTGAGTTATTACAGCTGATGCAAAAGCAGCAAATCAACAAGGAAGCGAGCAATAAGGATAACTGTTTCATGTCTTGACTTTCAGATAATACTTAAGATTGAACCACAAAGTTAATGTATTTTGGCTAAGGAGTTAGCGTTATAGAACGTTAATAGGGTCTTAAATACTCCTAAAACCTCGTCTTTTGTGTGCTATTATGAGGGCTACTACGCCACTGTAACTCTCAATTCCTTTCTTTTGCTGATTAGCCTTCAGGAAAAAATCATAGAACTGATCTGTCCAGGGCTCTATTGGATTTTGGTACGAACGCCAGTATTTCTGCAAATGCCTGGCGTCTCTGCGAATTCCCGGGTGGCAGTTCTGCTTTCGTATTTTATACGACAAACTATCCATCCTATACAGGCTGCGCAAGCAATAATGCAGGGCCAAATAGTTGCCAGAATACTGAAAGGAGATTTCGGGGTGATTAATGCAACTCACATAGGCCAGGTAATTTGCCTCCCCTTCTTCGGCCACACCAATCTGATGGGACATCTCATGGGTGATAGTGGAAGGCAAAAGGACTTCTGGGATATCCATATTCACATTTGCTTCTCCGGTGAAAGGAAAATAGATGCCGGAAACACCAAAAAATGACATCAGCTGCGGTATTTTAACTGCCTTAATGGAGGGCGTATGATAGTCAAATATTTGATAGGACTTAGGCAGTGACTGGTAAGCCTGAATGGACTGCTCAAACAGTTCTTCAGTGGATAGGCCGGTAGTGAACACTCCTGCTTCATCTGTCTGCACCTCCGTCCTAAGTGCATTACAGGTGTCAATTAGCTCATCGGTGAGTTGTTCGAGTTCGGACTGGCTGTACTCTTGCTTCACCTCATAGCCAAGTTTATCTGCAAGGGATCGTTGAAAGTAGTTGAGCCCCCACACGCACATTAAGGCAAAGTAAACCAATGAAAGCAGAGCTCCTGCATTAATAGCAGCATGTTTGATGGCCATCTTCGCCGACTTCGATCGCTTACGATAGGCGTAGCCTTCCCGGGTGATCAAAACCACAAGCAGCATTAGCAATGCGTAGAACACAAACTGCCCAATGGGAAAACTTGTGAGGCCACTTAACTTTCGTAGCATTGCTGCAAAGGACTGATACGCCCCAAAAGTATAATGCTTGGTTACAAAATCCGGAAAGAAGCTAATAGTAGCAACTGCAAGAAATTGAATCGGGAACGAATAAATAAGCAATCTGCGTAACTTCAAGTCTGTTGGATTGTTAGAATGCTACATTTCAAAGTGCATTAGGTCTCGCACTTCAGGTCATAAACCAAAATATATGTCAGAACTAAAGACGGCGAAGCGTATTCCGATATTACGTATTCTAACACGGCTTCGCAAGTTTTCCCAGAATCCTATTCCTTTTATGCAGCAATTTCTCGATGAGACGGACGGCTTATGCGAGATTTCTCTAGGCATGCAGAAAATGTACCTCACCCGAAAGCATGAAATTGCCAGACATATTCTGCAACAGAATCATCGGAATTATATAAAGTCAAAAATTGTAACGGAGTTTACACCCTATATAGGACATGGGCTGCTTACCGTTGATGGTGCCTATTGGAGAAGACAAAGAAGATTGTTGCAACCGGGTTTTCACAAAGCCAAGCTTCAGCAGTTGACTGAGATCATGCTTTCAGAAACGGAAGATTTTATGCAGGAGCTCGCCACGACCGCAGATCGTGGCGAACCAATCCTAATGGCAAAGGAAATGATGGAGGTGACGATGAAAGTCGTGGCCAGAGGACTATTTGGTTCGGGCTTAAATGATGAAGACCTTGGGCAAATTGACAGGGCTTTGACCGAGGTGCAACAACATTTGGTCACAATTGTGCGAAAACCCATGGTCAAACCTTTACTGCATTTGTTGGGAAAGGAGCGAAAAGTGCAGTCTTACATCAAGGACATTGATGCCATCATTTATGGGATAGTGGCTGAACGAAGAGCCAGCGGAGAGCAGCAAGGAGATTTACTAGATATGTTGCTCGACTCCAGATACGAGGATACTGGTCTGGGAATGACAGACAAGCAGATTCGCGATGAGAGCTTGATCTTCTTTGTGGCAGGACATGAGACCTCTGCCAATGCACTTACCTGGGTCTTCTATCTCCTCAGCAAGCATCCGGAGGTATTGCAAAAAGTAAGGGCAGAAGTGGATACCGTGTCACAGGGTGGAGCACTCGACTTCGATAAAGTTAATCAGCTACATTATATAAAGCAGGTGTTGATGGAAGGGATGCGAATGTACCCTCCTGCCTGGATTGTTGACAGAGTGGCGTTGGAAGATGATCAGGTAGCAGGATACAAATTGCCTAAAGACATTCCTGTTAATCTACTGATATATGGAATTCATCATGATCCTGAGCTTTGGCCGGAACCACAAAAGTTTGACCCGGACAGATTTACTCCTGAAAAAATCAAGCAGCAGGTGAAATTTAGCTATTTTCCTTTTGGTGGAGGTCCGCGTCTATGCATTGGACAAGGCTTTGCCATGTTGGAGATGCAAATAATCGTAGCAGAGTTAGCTAATAGATTTGACTTTAGCTATGCTGATGAAAGCGAGCCAGAACTCTTTCCGCTAGTGACGCTTCGACCGCTCAATAATATGCCCATGTTGATCACAAACAGGACTGAACACGAGCCTGCATGAGCGGTTCTTAACAATGCATGAGAATTGGGATTGGTGTGGTGATAAGCCTAAAAATCATCAGATTTTGTCCTGCAATACCGACAACTTCCGTTTTCTTATGTTTTACATTGTTAAGTCTAAGCATGGCGTATTTGCCTTGAACGGTTTTCTGAAAGCCTTCGGAAAAGCTTCATAACCAATAGATTGGGTAATTGGACTGCCAATTTGGCATGCATCATTGTCTATTGGAGGTAAAGCTTTTGTATTCAATAATTAACAGATTTACCCTTTCGATTGGCTTTTTTCATAGAATCTATGATCGAAAAGGGTTATCTTGTCCGTATTCAAAGCTATTTTGCGAGCAAATTTGGCCTGTAATCAGGCTACGGAGAGAAGCAGCTTCCGCTGCTTTTGTGCTCCAATTTGGTTAGGTGGAAAGGTATATAAAAGGCGCGAAGACTAACTTCGCGCCTTTTCCCATATTGGGGTCTACGGTTCTTACTTAACGTAGATTGATTTTGGCCGATACATTGTAAGACCTGCCATTCCTGTCTGTCGAAACAACAAAATCCTGATCTCGGTATGATTGCAGTCTTTTGGCCTCCTGATCCAAAAGGTTGTTGGCAGCAAATGACAAAGCGATAGACTGTGTCACTCGCTTGCTAATGTTGAAGTTCAGTATCGGGTAGGATTGCTCATACACATCCGGCAATCCAGTCGCGCCGACCACTTCCAGCCTGGGCCCGAATAAGTTCAAATTCAGATTGGCATTGACTCCCGTAGCTTCATGTTTATAACCCAAGAGCGCATTGAACAAGTACGGGCTCTGACCTTGAAATGGTCTGTATGCTTTTGCCTCTGGATCATTCAATCGGATGATTTCAAGCTCCTCCTCGTCAATTGGGAGACGAGAGTAGATATAGGAGAAGTTAGTGCCAAATTCAAAGTTTGAGAGCTTAGTTGAAAGTGCTGAAAGGCTCTTTCGAAACTCTAACTCAACACCAAACAAACTACCGTCCTCTCCATTTACCCAGGTAATTTCTGTCGGGTTAGAAATCGTGGAAAATCGACGTACAATCGGATTCTTGAAATCCTTGTAAAATGCGCTCACAGCGATCAATTCGCCTGGCTTTGGGAATAGCTCATAACGCAAATCGAAGTTATTCACCCTCGATAGCTCCAGAAATGGATTACCTAGGTAGCGATATCCTCCGCCGAGGAAGTCGAAACTCAGAAAGGGAGCCAATTCGCGCATATTTGGTTTTGCCACCGTCTGCGAAAAAGCAGCCCTTAGGTTAGACACTTCGGTGATTTTATACTTCGCATTAACCGACGGTAGTAAGTAGCTGTTTTCAATGTTTGCTGCCGCAATAGTGCTGTCTCCTACCGACCAGTTGTCCACTCGACTCGGCGAAATCTCTATGCTCGTTCTTTCAAATCGCATTCCGGTAACTAGCTCCAAACGAGGGCTAATATTGTAGGTCAGCATAGCATAAGCAGAGGAAACATCCTCCCTGCCATCATAGCTATATGTCTCATTGCTATCGTATCGGGTGTATACGCCCAGGATATGGAACGGAGTCCCATTGAATGAGGTATCCGTTACCATACCAAGATTTTCTTGGCCGAAATAAATGTCAGGATTGTTGTCATAAGACACGGAACCACCTTGCGATACCGGCACATCATAGCGATCATAACCAAACTGATCTTCGTAGAAAGTCCTGCTTTTCTCATAGAAATTGGCTCCAATTTTCAACTTGTTCTTAGAGTTCAGCCCGCCAAGTGGATATGTGAAGTCTAGTTTCGCCTCATACTTACTATCTTCCAGCGACCTGAAGTAATGAGCAGGCCGACTGATTTCATTGACATCCAGTCGATAATCTGTCATCACACCATCTTCAATGGTCAGCTTATTAGCGAAAAATCTGGAATCCGGTTCATCCTGATTTAACTTCACGGTATTTAGTGCCCATTCCATCTTCAAGCCATTCAAACCCATTACTACGTGCTTACCTTTCAATTGGTTATAGAGAAAGCTACGTTCTACAAAGCGCAATGCACGTGATTCAGTGTACTCGGTGGCAGTGGCACTTGCAAGATTTTGACCCAAAAGATATTGGGTAGACTTATCAGCTGTATGATTATAAATTACATTGTAGCTGATCTGGTTGTTTGGGCTTAGCTTCAAATGGAAATCTGCAAGTGCACCCAGGGTCGGTGTTTCCGAACTCTGAATAACATCAAAATTCTGAAGCAAGGGCAACAATTCACCACCTGCAGGAGGATCGTAAGCCAACCTTCTTGCCTGTCCATAGTGCGAATAAGATCGGCTATAACGCAGTCCGAAGTTATATCCCAAAGGAATCTTACTGACCTTGGTCTGATTTCCTAAAGACAGGCTGAGGTTTTGATTCAACCCACTAGTCTTGTTTGTAGGTACCATCTGGTTGTTGAGCGCCTTGCTCACCCTGTTTGAGAGATTGGCTAGCTCTGTATCAAAACGAGCATCCACGTCATAACGCCCAGCAATCTGCTGCTGCACATTTGGGTCTAGTAGCTCTGCAGGAATGGCTCGTTCTTCACCGGCAAAACCGAAGTAATCTCCCTTGCCTCCCTCATGTGTCAAGAACTCCTTTTGAAATGAAGAGCGCTCATTAAATCCTAAGCCAAGACCAATAGCACAATAGAAGTTGTCTGGATAGGCCTTGGTTTTGATGTTCACATTACCACCTGTAAAGGTGCCTGGAAGATCCGGCGTATAAGCCTTTTGAGCAATGATATTATCAATCATAAATGCCGGAATCAGATCCAGTTGAAAGCTGTTTCTGTAGGGGTCATTTGACGGAATATTTGACCCATTTAACTGCGTGTTGCTGTAGCGGTCCCCGAGACCTCGAACATAGACATATTTGCCATCAACCACGGAGGCTCCAGTGGTGTACTTCATCGACTGAGCCGCATTGGAAGAGCCTAGCTTGGCAATTTGCTGTGAAGAAATTCCATCGCCAATTGAAGGAGCAAGCTTCTGCAGACTCAATAATGCATTTTCAGTGTTAGTTATTTTTCGAGACTTTACCACCACCTGCTCTAGTGTGGTGGATTCCTCTTCGAGAGCAATATGCAGGATCACTGGCTCAGAACCGCGCATGTCTACCTCGTCGACAAGTTGCGACTGGTAGGAAATATAAGAGAATCGCACCGAACAAAGCCGGTTGTCAACTTTCTCCAATCTATAGTTGCCGTCAAAATCACTAATGGTACCATGACTGGTTCCATCAATAACGATGTTTACGCCAATCAAAGGCTCGCCAGAGTTACTGTCGGTGATGGTACCGATCAATATCCCGTTGCCTGATTGAGCGAATGCATAAACCCCCCACAGGAGAACAGCTAGAATACATGAAAATCCCTTTTTCATTTAGATTCTTGTTTATGACAGTTTTTGTCCCCACTCTCAAAAGAGTCCGAAGCACCAAAGAGGTACTTTCGGACTCATTGAAAAAGGGATTTTGAATATTATTTAGTCTTTACCAGTTTTTCAATTTTGCTCCCAAACTCGTTGCTGATTCTGACAAAGTAGACGCCATTGTCAAGGCCCTCCAAAGCAAGATCAATCTGCTGATTTCCCATTGCGGCAGCTCCAGGCGAAAATGCTCGCACCAGTTGACCAGCGCTGTTCAAAAGATTTATCTCAAGCTTACCGGATTCCTTGATATCCAAGTGTAGGGTACAGCGATTTTGCGCCGGATTTGGACTTAGGCTTATAGCACCTATTTGCTGCAAATCATCGACAGGAGAGGCGGAATCAAAGAATCCATAGCTGCTAAGCGCCGTCCATCCCAATGCCCAGTTACTACCACCAAAAGCTCCCTTGTAACTGACCGGATCAAAAAAGTCAGGAAGGCCATCGTAGGAGGCGAGATTTTGGTAGGCAGCCCCACCTTCTTGTGGTCGAGGATCGAGGTTACCGTTGCCAAGTATCTCTGTGAGAAACTGATAGGATCCACGATCAATATTGCCCAATTGGGCGTCTTCAATCGTGTTGGCCCATGCTCCCGTCATATCGGACTTGAGGGCAGTTGCACCGACATCTTCGGCATTGTCTTCTACAGCCACTATGTCGTCGATAGAATTCCAGTGATCCGACATCCAAATAGTGTTCATGATCTTCAGGCTATCACGCTGGTACATCGCGTAGCTGTCATCTCCCTCGCCTGCTGGCTTATCTTCTACACGCAAACCCTTTTTGGCATAGTCGCAGAAAATACTGTTAGCATAGATGCCACCACCTCTTGACTTGAAAGTCAATACGCTTGGGCACTTGACAGCAGTAGCCTGCGCTCCTGGTCCTATGTAGGTGGCATTGTAAATATGTGGGAATGAGGCGCGGTCAAACTCGGATCCGGCTGTGGCCTCAGAACCATCATGCTCTCCTGGCTGATCACCCTTGTCAATCCCGACCATTGCGAATACAAACTGGGCATTGCCGTTCCAGCCTTCATCATAGTCAAGGCTCTCATCACCGCAATAGGCAATCACAAGATGCTTTACAGATACATCACCGCCAAAAATCTCTATCCCGTCATCCAGATTAGAAACCACTTCTACGAAATCTACCGTAGTCCCAGACCCAACTCCGCCAAGCGTAATACCATTGATCTCCACATCTGGCTCTAGTTCGGCACCGGCATGTCGTACGGATACATATTTAAGCACACCAGAATTATCATCTGCAATAGCCCCACCATAGAAGGCACGAGTCTCACTGGAAGGAAGACCCTCTATATAATCCTCTCCACCATCTTCCGACACCAGGCCGGCACCCAGTACAATCAGTCCTCCCCATAGACCTCGATTGTTAAGACCCAAATCAGACCCAACATCGGTATTGTCGGTTTCAGCAGTAAATACTATAGGTGCATCTGCTCTTCCCACCGCGAAAATCTGGGCACCTCTGGTGATAATTAAGGCTGAGGCCAAATCAGTACTACTCGGTACCGATTTCCCTTTTATAACAGTGCCAGGTTCAATATTAAGCACACCTCCTTCTTCCAGGTACACGAAACCATCTAACAGATAGACGTTTTCAGCAGTCCAGTCATAGGTCTGTCCACCTGTCAGATCAGCATCTGAAATGGTAATGGTATCCGCCTTTATAAAGAAGGGCATCAAAAGGAGCAGCAAGCTTATTGCTGTGTAAAGTCTAGTCATCGTACTCAGTAGATTTGCTTTTCAATACTGCAAATGTAGCTGCGTGCCTTTACCTCAATCTTACTCTGTGGTCAAGTAAGTGTTAATGATGCAACTGTTTATAAGTCAAGATGATAAGTGAATGTTAAGCGATGTGGAGGTCACGCTCTTCCAGTGTTAAATGTGCGTAAACAATCAGGCAGAAAGCCGTTCCTGGTGCGGAACTTCTAGAAGAACTTTCGAAAAACTCGAAGAAGAATCGTAGCAAGCACACTAAAGAGGATCATCGTAGTAATTGGTGCATAGAGCTTGAAATTGCCCCGATCCACTTTGATATCCCCTGGAAGGTTGCCAATCCAGCCCAGCTTGCTTCCAAACAGGCTAAAAATCAAACCCACCACAATGATGATCACGCCCAATCCAATGATGTATTTCCCGTATGCCTGCATGATTTGTGCTTATGTTATTATCTAAGATAGTCTTTCTAGTAAAACGCAAATACAATCAAATGGCTCTGTTCGTAATTTGAGCGTAACTTGACCCGATCAGACACTTTTCCATCGTCAAAACTGATCGCAGCCGTATTTGGATAGGTATTTCCGATGCTCTCAGCATGCAATACCAGGTAAGACCTATCGCTTAGTTCGAGGCTCATGCTAAGCGGCTCACTGGCTATCAGGTGATCGCGCAGTATCCAGCGGCCATCCAAAAAGAGAGAGACAACATCACCATCCGCTTCAAGATCATCCCACACCGTAAGCTCCACAGACCTCGAATTCAAAAAGATCGTATCTATTGGATTCAACAATCGCCGCTCCAGCAAATCGGGAATTGCACTTCGCGAAAGATCAGGTTCAAGCAATGGTCTGCTCACCGAAACAGTACCACGAATGCTCGTAGGCTCGCAAGGGCCAATAGTCATTTTTCCCCGATAGTAACTCGGGCCATTCGCCTTCCAGGTTCCACTCAGCACCATCGTACTGTCCGTATATTCCCAATCCAGCCAGGTTAGCTTAGTACACCAATACCACTGATTGAAAGATTCCTCCTCCAGCACTTCGGTCTCCTCAATAAACAACTTCCCATCCCGAATCTCGCCCTCCAAAGCGTAAATGATGTAACAGGCCGTATCCTCAACAACTACAGATTTGGAAGTGCCACTAACCCTGTCCCCCTCATGCACGAGGTCCAGAGATTTCCGAAACGCAGTCTCGTCAATCTTATGCAACAGACCTTCCCAGTGACCATTAAAATTCTGGCCGGAAAGTCCGCAGCATAGCAACAGAAATATCGGGATAAGCCTCCAATGCATCGTCCCTTAATCTCGCAACTTTGCAGGACAATCACAAATTCTACCGGTCATATGAAAGTCTGAATGACAAATGAGTCAAAGCTAAACGGCTACAAAATCATAATAATTTGGAGCCAAACAGCATTCGCACGCGGAAGCTGCAGTCCCGTGCTCCACTATTATTCGGCACCCATCCAGCTGCTCGTGCAAGGCCACTGCCGTCTCTCCGCAGGCTCCGAGCCGCCATTGGCCCTGCACTCTCCACGCTGGCTGGGCACCTCATACCGTTTCGCCCGGGGCTATTTTGCACTGTTTCTCCACCGCAGGTACAGGGCAGTGAGACTGAAAAGCCTGGCTTCACTAAGGGACAGCGTATCAATAACTGTCCATTTTGACTTGCTAGAAATGCTTTATCCATCATTAATTTTCTCCACCATCCAGCAAGGATGCTGTCAAAAAATGCCTCGTATAAATCATTTCCAGCGGCGTCAAAATCGGATAGTTATTGATTCCCTCCCTATCCCTAAAGCAGAAAATCAGCTCTCAATTCTAAATAACTTATCATCCTGTGACAGCTCCAGCACATAATAAGGCTTCTTCCTCAACTCCTGGGGAAGTTTGTCTTCCAGAATTGAACATACAAATTGGATGTTTTCCTCCTTCACAAGAGACGCAATCTTCACAAGTTGATTTCCATGCATTAACTCTTTCTTGTCATTTAGCACAAATGGCAGGTGGGGAATGTTTTCAGCCCTAGCGAACATGATATACGCAATTTCAAAACAGGAGATTTCCCCTTGCTTTTTCCCTGTCGATAGGTTGGGATTTAAAACATCAAAAGTGGAAAAACTATATACTTTCTTTCCAGTCTTTTTATTGACGGAAATTTTATACGTTAGGCCGTAGGTTTCACCATATATAGCCCTTGAGACGCGTGAAAAGAAAACGTTAAATTTGTTGACTTGCCTCTTGACGACGGACTCAAAGCTATCGGAGAAAAGTTCATTGTCAATCAGCTCAAGCATTTCCTCAATTTCCTTGATCTCATTCTCTACAGCCTCCAACTGTTCGATGGTTTGTTCGTATTCTCCCTTCTTTTGATACTGATTGTTTAAAGAAGTTACGATTGAATCTAACTGCTCAAAGGAATCAGAAGCGGCAATTCTCTGACTAATCTCTGCCTCCTTATCTCTCAAAGTCCTAAGCTCTGAATAAAAGTCCTCTAAATCATTTTCGACTTTTGGGAGGCTCTGGGCAACAAAAGAAATCTTATTCGCAATCATCCTGTTGTGATAGTCGACCAAGTCCTCAAATGTTTTGTTTAACTCGGGCAAATATGTGCTTGCTTCTTCATAAATAGCGACTAGTTGGTCTGTGTCAATTTCTTGTATGTCTTGCTTCAAACTGTCTTTTGCATCTTGTATCAGCTTTCGACGAACTTCTAGATTGGAGATTCGTTTGCTGACATTACTGACTTCAAGTCGAACAGTACTAAGGACGCTTAAATCTCCCTCTAGGTTCTCATTCAAATTAAGGTCTTTCTTTTGGCTTTTCAGTCGTTTGATTTCCAAATTTATTGCATTTAGAGAAACTTCATATGCGTTTTTGGTTTGGTGCTTTTCCAGTCGCGCTTTAAAAGCAACTTCTTGCTTTAATTTATAAGATAACTCTTGCCGCTTCTCCCCATGCTCAATATCACAGCCAAGCATGAACAAATGTAACGACTCATATTCCACAGCTTTACTGTATTTGTTCAGCGTTTTTAGCGTGTTTACAAGACTATCATCTTCATACCTGATATTGTGGGAAATCAATTGACGGAAAGATGGTTTCTTGAGTATTGTATCCCCAAATAGAGCTTTCGCTAAACCGTCTTCAAACAGATTGTCATTGCTATACTCTATTCCGTTTATAGTGCGTATTGCACTATTCCTCTTTAAAAAATTTCGTTCGATTACAATTTCATTCATGGGATCATTTAGATCCTCAACCAGACGCAATTGGATAACCACTTCATTGTCAATAAGGAATTTTTTTACTAGAAGATTTTCGTCTCTTGGGTTTTCCGCACTGGCGTAGATGACATTCTTGCTTGAACCCAAGCACATATCCATTAACTTCAATGTTGTGGTTTTGCCTACATCATTCCCAGTCCCATCTTTGCCGGTGATATCTACAATCAGATTTATCCCATTTCGAAAATTGACTTTCCTTATCAGCTCATTTCTCTTGATGATATTAAGTTCTTTCAAATACATAGTACGACGTTTGAGTCTTCATCAACTTTGGCTGCATCCGCAAGGTAGAGCCAGTCCAGTGTAAGAACAAATACAGGCATAGTCATGTTCCGTTGTTCATTTACCATACCGTACAGCTCGAAGAGGTTCACTTTTTTAAGTTTCAATAGCTGAGAGAGAACAACTGCTCCATTGAAATAGAGGGAGTCTTTAGGATGAATATTGTTAGGTAGTAGCACGGTTGGGAGGGTTTTTAAAAATTTTACACCGAAGAAACGTATCAACCGTCAAGATTTCGGCCGAAAGCTGTAGAATCTCCTTTGTAGTCAGGATAAAGCTACCACTTCCCCTTGCAAAATCCGCTACCTTATCCACAATATTCAAGAAGATACGGTTGGGGTCCCCTCCATCGATTGATTCAAGTCTGTAAAATCTTGAAATGGCATGGAGCACTGACCTACTCTTGTTGATTCCTTCTCTATCATAGATCTCATATTTGCTGCTGATACTGGAATAATAGACGCTATGTTCCTCAATAATCTCACGCGACAACTCCAGGCCATTGAACTGAATTTTACTATCTATATCGAATGCATCTACTGTTAGAGCCAAACTTGCATTTGTTGGTTTATTTTTGTGCAAGAAATTGATTAGTTCCGCGATGGTCGATTCCAATACAAGTTCCTCAACTGGATTACCCAGCTCCTCAAGGATGAAACTGCACAACTCTTTTTGCACAGTGATGTCCTGTTGTAGTACATGACTTAGGATAAAGTGTTTGTCAATAATGTCGCTAACTGGGTCGAATAGACAGTTGTGGGGATTTGCAAACGAGGCCTTCTTGAGATTATCGCAATCTCTTGCGATTGATACAAACTTAAAGCGATAGCTGGAATGTTGCTTAATAATATCCTTTTCAAGACTCTTCTCTATCTTTCTCTTTGTATTTGTAGAGCTGACTTGTACAATGATCTTATTTTGATGATCAATCAAATCTATACCCTCAACATTTCCTCTGACAGCGTTGACATTTTGGGTTTTCCAGCCAAAGAGACGATTAAGAAATTGAAAATAGAAATTCTCGCTATGTATATTGAGGTTTAACAAATTCAGTCTGCTGCGGGATTTAATCCTTTCTGCTAGAGCATTGATCTTTTCTTCAATCGTATCAAAATAGTTTGATCTATTCATAATGAATTCAAATACTGTCAGTGAGAAAGCACCTTGCATTGTATAAAATGGCAAGCAAATCCATACCGATGCAATGAATCAAGAAATTTAGCAAAACTGTTGAGGAGCTTTTCGGCTCTAATATACAATAAAATATGTGATTTTGTGCGTATGTAGGGCCGTTTTAACGGGCAAGGGAGTGTTCAATTAACTAACGCTGACACAGTTAATTGAACACTCCACACTGAAAAAACAGCTACACAAGTATTGAAATCTTGTCTCCCTAATCTTTCTCTTTTCTCTTTTCTCTTTTCTC
>JAHDEE010000007.1:0-33895 GCA_020629005.1 Chitinophagales bacterium | reverse complement strand
CAAGTATTGAAATCTTGTCTCCCTAATCTTTCTCTTTTCTCTTTTCTCTTTTCTCCGCCATCCGCCATCCGCCATCCCAAACATTCTTACAAACAAATGACACAACAATTTCATGGATACAATCGCTACTTGCTTAAGTTTGAAGACATGACTGGCGGCTCATGGTCAGGTTATCAAATAACATTCCTAATAATATAATCCTAAAAGTATGAAAACAACAGTACTGTCAATTTTTGCAATCTTTCTTATCAATGGTTCGCTCTTGCATGCACAGTGTGAGCAGCCCATTGCCAGAGCGAACCTCACTGCCAACAATATTAAGGCGGGACTACTAAGTGGAGGAGATGGATTCTGGGATTTGAGCAATGCGGTTTATGAGTATCCGGCTGGTTCTGACAAGCACTTGTTATTTGCGAATTCTCTATGGATGGCAGGCCGTACAGCTTCGGGCGAGCTTCGCGGTGCAGCTCAGACCTATAGGCAAGATGGTACTGACTACTATGCCGGTCCCATATCCAACGATATAGAGGCAATTTGTGACAATTTCGATAATCTGTGGACGGTAACTTCCGATGATATAGAGACCTATCTGCAAGCCTGGCAAATGGCTACCGGTGATCTCGATGAGGCAGAGATTCCCGAATCTATCCTGGAATGGCCTGGAAGGAGTTCGGCCACCTTCAGTGCTTTTGAACTTCCGGCGAATCAAGCGCTCGCGCCCTTTTGGGACGCCGATGGTGATGCTCGCTACGATCCCCGAAAGGGTGATTATCCGGTAATTGATGAGACAAACCCCTTAAGTTATGCAGATCAAATGACCTGGTGGATTTTTAATGATCTAGGTGGTACTCATCAAGTTACGGGAGCGCAGCCCTTGAAGATGCAAGTTGCTGTGATGGCATACGCTTATGCAACCGATGATTACCTAAATAATACCACCTTTTATAAATACACATTGAGATATTATGGTGAGGAAGAATTGAATGACTTTTATTCGGCGCTTTGGATAGATCCCGATCTTGGCGAATTTGATGATGACTATGTGGGGTGCAACCCAGCAGAAAAAATGGGTTTCGCATACAACGGAACCGGTCGAGATGCACTATATGGAGATGAGGTGCCGGTAGTTGGTGTCAAATATCTAAGTGACTGGTACGGCAATACCGGCAGTGATATACGTTTTAGTTCTTTCACTGTATATAACAACGATGTATCTGACAATGGCAATCCTGAAAATGGCGAACAATACTACAATTACCTTAGTGGCTTTTGGAGGGACGGTTCTCCGATCTATGCGGGCGGAGATGGAACCGAAGGAACTGAAGTAACAACTTTCATGTATTCTGATGATCCCGCTGCTCAGGAAGGATGGTCGGAATGTACTTTAAGTAACACTCCGGGCGACAGGAGATTTGTAATGAGCATGGGTCCTTTTGATATCCAACCCGGGCAAAGTGGTTCGATGACCTTTGCCGTCTTGGTTTCACCTGCCGAATCCAATCTTTATCCTTGTCCTGACCTCGCACATCTTACCGAACTGGGACAAGCTGCGGAAGCCTTCTATGAAGATCAAAGTTATGTTGGGGCTACCAACGTAGTTGAAAGCGAGCAGATAAACTTGCAACTCTATCCGAATCCCGCTAGTACAAAAGTACAGATAGAGTGCTCTGATTGTGTCGAGTCGCTTACACTAATTGTATACAATTATCTCGGCCAAAGTATTGCTGTGCGGCCCCTATCTCAGGCTGCCTTGGCATCACTGGATGTGTCGCAGTACAAAGCAGGAATGTACCTGTACGAGTTGCGAAATCAGGAGGGGGATATTGTAAAAACAGGAAAATTGATGATTGAATGATTGCTCTGTCATTGAGGCTTGCTGCGATGAGCTATGCAGTGTCAAAATAGCCTTGATAGAAGTGAAAATAGAGGTGCGCTGAACTGACTGAATGCGCCAGCTGCAGGGGCTCCCTTAGGAGACCATGCAGCTGGATGCATGAAGCAGTGAAGCGTGCCTTTATTGTAACGGATAGCAAGCAATTCGGCGCGACAAGCCAGCGGCCTTTCGCTCCAAAAATTCAAAAGCTCTAAACTGTTTCTCTACCCCTTGATAGGTGTGAAAATGGATGTAACAAGAGACAATATTTTTAGCTACTGTTGGTCTATTCTATGTTGCCTTTTGAGTCCCTGTTGCGGTTTCTTAGTTTGTGAAGGTCGAAGGTCAAACCTACTTGTGGCGATAAGTCTATATCTTCTGGGTGGAAAGTGCTCATGGTCAGCGACATATTTAACCTCACCGCATCCAATCCCATCTCGATCCTGTAAGTTGGTTCTACAAACAAGAAAGGATCATCATTCTGCAGTCGTCGTATCTCATCGAACCAAAACGACGATACATAATCTTCAATGGCGGCATTAGTAAAATTGACATTGACGATTTTGAGGCCGATTCCAAAGCGGAACTTTTCCATATCCCAGTGATGGGTTCCCAGGTGTAGGAATGTTTTGCGGTAGTTAAGTTTGACTGATGCCTCATCGGAGACTTTATGTTTGATTTGACCGATTGACCCTCCGAGATAGACATCCAAGAGAAGACCTTTGGAAACTTCTTTGTAGGTGCCCAGGGCAAGACTAAATTCGGAGAGGGTGGAGTTTTCCAGGTTATTGCCAAAGGCAACACTACTAAACTCTGCACGCTTTCGTGAATAGAAACCTGCTCCGAAGGCTAGATTGTCCCAGGGGCTATGAAGCAGCTGTGCATTATAGTTCTGGGGTCGACCAGCACTGGAATTCAACTCTGGCATAGTATTGTAGCCAGCACTAATTCTTGTTTGTCCTTTGGCTTCTACGCCGGGCATAAGGAAGTCGTTTCCACAGTAATGCTTGGTACAGCCTGTTAGGATGAGCAGTGGCAATACGAGGAAGGCGAGTAAATGATGTTTGTGATTGTAGAAGGGTGATTTCATTTGGCGGGTTGATTTATGGACTTATTTCTTGCCCCTTGGTGAATATACTAAGCTGCTTTGAATTAGTCCTGATGGTTGGTTGAATGATGGGCTCATGGAGAGGCCTAGACTGACATTGAGAAGCAGTTTGGGGCTGAGTTCGAAATCGCTGCTTATGGCGGAGCGTACAAATAGGTTAGGATCCAGTGCTTGCAAGTCCATGATCTCTTCCCAATCTTCCTGGCCGACATAACCGTCAATGTTCATGCTGGTGAAGTCAAGAATGCCAATGCCTAAACCTACAGTTACCTGATAGTTTTCGTTGTTTTTTATGCGGCCGTTGCTTTGTAGCACTAGTTGTCTGGCTTCTAGTCCAAGCTTATACTGATCTAAATCGGCTTTAGTGGAGGAAGAAGAAACAGCAATACCAACACTGGTTAACTGCTCCCGTTTGGATTGCCAATAGTAGCCAATACCGAGCGAGGCATTGTTGTAGGTCTCACCTGGATTGAATATGTTTCTGCTGATGCCGGCTTGCAATTGCAGGTGCTGGACTGGGCTGTAGGTCGTTTGTGCTCGTAAGTTCGGGACTGCCGTGGCATTAATTGATTCAAGCCCCGCTGCAGCTTTGAATTGGCCGGCATTCTCTACACCCATTATCATGAACTCGGAAGGTCCATAATAATGGGTGCAGGAACTGATCAAAAAAATATATAGGCCAAATAAAAGCCAACGTTTATCGGATAAACGGATCGGAGAAACGTTCATCAACAAGCAGGCTTTCGTCGGTCAAGGTATAAAGGAAGGCAAGCAAATCATCTTTGTCTTGCTGGCTAAAGTAGAAGCGTTTGGCATTGCCTGCGCCATCTTTTAGGCTATTACTTAGATTTACATACGGTTTGATTCCACTGTTGTAGTGCTCAATCACTTCAGGTAAGGTGGCTATGCTGCCATCATGCATATACGGGGCGGTAAGTGCGATGTTTCGGAGCGTAGGCACTTTGAACAGTCCATCATTGCTGCTGCCGTATTGGTGCTCACCAATACCTATATCTTCGTAATTCTCGTAAAGCCCGTTGTTTCCTGAAGTTACCGGTGGAGCTCCCATATCTGTGGCATGGCAGGAGGCACAGTTGGCCATGTAGATGGCTTTTCCCCGGTTTTCTGCCTCTGAGAATCCAGGAAACTCTTTGTGAGCACTTTCCATAACCACGTTTGGATTGTCGGTGACTACTTCCAGCTGCTGGTCGAATTTTGAATCAAAGCTTCCAATGCTGTTGACAAATACGGAGATGGCCTCTAGTACCATAGCCTCTGTAATGTCTTCCTGCTCATATGCTGCCCTGAAAAGCGGACGATAGTAAGGCTGTTCCCACACTCGATCCACCACCTGATGCATTTCCATGCCCATTTCGCGCTTATTGGCGAAAGTCTCGGTGGACTGGTCTTCCACCGTATTGGCTCGGTTGTCCCAGAAAAATGGGATTCTTCCAACGCCATAGTATTCTCTAAAACTAAACACGGAGCCAAGCGCAATGGAGTTTCTGGTTGTTTGCTTCCCTTCAATACCATCGCTGAAAGCCTTATCGTCGGAAAATGCGATGTTTTGTTCGTGACAGGAAGCACAAGACACAGAACGGTCTTTTGACAGATTCGCGTCGTAGAATAGTACTCTACCCACTGTTGCTATTCTGTCATCAGTTTGAGAATTAGCACGTCTGTAATAGGTTGGAAAAACCATGTCATAGTTTTCCAAACTCTGCGAGATATTCAAATACTGCGATATCTCAGCATAGTCTTCGTCGCTATAGAGGTTGATATCGAATCCCTCTTTTGCGCACCCCGAGAGAAGATAGATGAGTGCAGAAAAAGACGCCAGAATGGTCAATGTTCGCATAGGACTAAGTATTTAGGTTTAGTTATGGACACAGGAACTACCTTGTACCCTACTACTTTATACGGGAGAAGTGCAAAAAAAGTACCCTAATTTGTTAAATGTAAGTGCTTTTTGCATCAAGAAAGAAAAAAAACATCATGGATGATGGGAAATGGGCTATTGCATAGCGGTAACAAAAAAATCCCGATAGCAAATGCCATCGGGATTTCTTCAAGTGGTGTGGGGCGGGGTCGAACCGCCGACACCAGGATTTTCAGTCCTGTGCTCTACCAACTGAGCTACCGCACCGTTTTAAGTGGATGCAAATATACATCCTTCCGGTCAAATTCCAAACCGGATATAGACTTTCTCTATAGTCCGCTGAAAAGGTTAGCGCCTTTGTCGTGATTGTTGAGGCCATCGCGAAGGAAGGTGCTGTATTGTCCGATATCAGGAGTATAACCACGAGGTTCCGCAAGCAGTTCCCCTTTTTCATTCATCAGCACATAATACGGCTGACTATTTTGGCTAAAGCAATTGATTTGCAGATAGCTCCACTTGTTTCCTACTGTTCTCACCTTTTTCTTTTTGCCGTTCACTTCATATTCGAAACGCTCAGACTTGTCCAGAGGAATATCTTCATCTACATAGAGCGAAACCAGGGTATACTGATCGATCAGATTGCTGACTGAGGGCCAAACATTTTCTTCCATTCGTCTACAGTTCACGCATGCCCAGCCAGTGAAGTCGAGAAGAAGTGGTTTTCCGGTTCTTTTGGCCTCTGCCAGCCCTTCTTCCAGATCCATGATACCGTGGTGTTTATCCTCTTCATCGCCGCCTGTCCAAAGGCTGCTGATGTTGTAAAACACTGGAGGAGGGAATCCGCTGATAAGGTTTCCCACTACAGGCATGTGTTTGGCGAACAGGCCTGGAGCCAGCAAGAGTGCAAAGATGCCAGCGAAGGCCCCTGTAGCAATTCTTCCAGCGCCGAGTTTCTTGATTGGACTGTCGTGTGGGAATTTGATGATACCAAACAGGTATAGCGCTGTAGCTACGAGTAGAATGATCCATAGAAGGATAAACAGTTCGCGTGGCAGAATTCCCCACTGCTTCACCATATCTGCATTGGATAGGAATTTTAATGCAAAGATCAGCTCGATAAAGCCAAGTGTAACCTTTACTGTATTGAGCCAGCCACCTGAGCGAGGGAGACTATTTAGCCATCCAGGGAAGGCCGCAAAAAGTGCAAATGGAAGAGCTAGCGCGAGGGCAAATCCAAACATACAAACGACTGGACCTAGTACACCTCCATTAGCGGCAACTACCAACTGGGTTCCGATGATAGGACCTGTACAGGAGAAGGACACCAAAGCCAGGGTAAAAGCCATGAAGAAAATCCCAATCAGCCCTCCCTTGTCTGACATGGAATCGACTTTATTGATTAGCCCATTGGGTAATGTGAGCTCGAAATATCCGAAGAAGGAAATGGCGAAGATCACAAAGAGGGCAAAGAAGGCCAGGTTAAACCAGACATTGGTGGACAGAATATTTAGCATATCCGCTCCAAAGATGGCTGTGATGGTGTAGCCTAGCGCTACATAAATCACAATGATGGAGAGCGCATAGATAACAGCGTTGATAACGCCCTTGGTTTTATCCTTGCTGCTCTTGGTGAAGAAGCTGACCGTAAGCGGAATCATAGGGAAAACACAAGGTGTAAAGAGTGCAGCTAATCCGCCTCCGACACCAAGGAGAAACAATATCCAGATTGATTTCTTTTCCTCTTTTTTTGCTGATCTGCCACAATGGGCAATTTTACCCGAAAGTTCATTTCCTTTGAGATTTGCTCCTGCTCCTGCTGCGCTTTCAACCGACTTCATATTGAAATTGAAAGGAACCTCATCGGGAGGCAGGCAGCGCTCATCATTGCAGGTCATAAAGCGCAGATAGCCCTGCATTCCACCTTTTGGATCATCTAGTTTGAACTTTCTGCGAAAGGTGATGTCATGAGCATACTTTTTAACCTGCATATCAAAAACAGGGTCCATCATATCCTTCAAATCTCCTTCTTCTTTTACTGCTTTATCGATCCATGTGATGCCTTTAACTTCTTCGAATTCAAAACTTGTAGGAACCGGACCGTCGCCGCTGTTGTCCTGTGAGTATACATACCAGCCATCTTCTATGTTGCAGGTAGCTATGAATTCATATTCATTTCCTCCGGTCTTAGGGAATTCTACTTTCCACTCAACTGGATCATAAATTTGTGCAGAACTGCTGGATCGTCTGACTTTCTTTTTTTTCTTCTTCTTTTTCTTGCCAGGCTCAGCACTTTCTTCTTCACCTTCCTCGTCCTCAGCTTGCTTATCTGTCTTTGCACTTAGGTCTATGCTCTGTCCTGGTTCCTTATCTTTTACCAGCTTTTCAATATTGGTCTTAGCTGGCTTTTTCTTGTACTTACCTGCCAATAGATCATTGCTACTTTCAAGACTCTGGGTTTTTACCTGATCTTTGGTTACTAGAGGTTTAGATGGAGTTGTTGCTCCAATATTTCCTCCAGTTCCGCCTGTCTTTGCAGGAGTCTCAACTTCCTTTGGTTTGACCGGTGTTGCCGATTCCAGGGTGAAACTGAAATCCACATCTTCAGGGGGTAAGCAACGCTCATCATTACAGGTCATGAACGTTAGGTATCCTTCGGCCTTTCCAGGAGCCTTGTCTGCCTCTATGGTGGCTATAAAGTTGACCTTGTTGGCATATTTGCTGATCTCCATTTCGAAAATGGGATCAAAACCCTTTTTGACTTTTCCTATTTCCCGGATCTTGCCGACCTGCTTAATTCCAGGGGTTTCAAAGTTGAATGAAGTGGGTACTGGACCATCAGGCGGTAAGTCCTGAGCATACACATACCAGCCCGAATCTATGGTAGCTTGAAAGCTGAGCTCGTATTGATTGTTACCAATGGATTCAGAGCTAAAGCTCCAATCTACTGGCTCAAAAACCTGAGCAAACATGGTATTGCTGACACATATCGTCAGCATTAAAAACAGAATATTCTTGAAGCTTTTCATCATTTGGGAATTTAATGCTAGCTGGCAGTATAAAAAGCAAGTAATGATACTCACTTTGCCATTAGCGTTCCGTCGCCTTCGTTCCGAAAACAAAATAAAATCAGGCCCTGAGTCGGCCAACACCACAAATTTACGATCAAATCAGTCTAAGAGCAAAGCAATGGGACACAAGTCTGGTTAATGATCGTTAATCAGCGTTAACATTTGTCTGTCCTCGGGATATGTATTATCGTCCAGCTGACTAAAAGACAAATGCAAGATGGAAGAAAAAGAGCAATAGCAATAGGCTGGCATTGATGATTTCGGGAATCTTGAAATCATCTATTTGACTCAGACCGTAAGCAAAGATGATGGCCAACGGAACCAGTATGAGGTTCAATACCTGAACATCAGTGATCGGAGGAAAGATCACTGTCAGCAAACTGCAGTAGAGAAAACTGGTTGTCAGGATCATCAGTTGCCGAACTTTGATAGCTTGTCGCATGTAGCTGTCTTGCACTTGGTAAAGACCAACACCAGCCGCCACCATCAGGACGAGAATCTTTAACCATTCATAGCCTCCGGCAAACAGATAGGAGGAGGTATTGGAAGGCAGGAAATGCGCTCCAAGCTGTGGCAGGCTGTCTGTCACAAAGTACAAGCTTAGCGCAAAGAAATACGGCAAAATCAGTCCAATGGCGGCTGTGATCCATTCCGGCATTAGAAACTGTCTGGTTCTCGCGTAAAGCACAAAAACGACGGGGCTCAAAAGCAGAATGGGTAAATACAGGAGACTCGCTAGCGAGAGACAGAATCCCAGGTCAAATACGGGAATAAAGCTCTTTGAGTTTAGGGTTCGAAATCCCATGTAAAATAAAAGCAGCATCAGGAAAGCTCCAAAAAAGGCTGGGCTTAGCATCAATGCTCCATTAAAGAAGGAGAACAGCAACAAATAGCAATAGCCGGGCAGGTGGCTGCCATGAATCAGCCATTTCTGAAGGTCGAAAATGCTGTTGATCAACAGGCATTGCAGGTAAAGTAACAGGACATGCAAGATCGCTGGCAAGTAAGAATAGCTGTAGACAAATTCGAGCGGGACTTGTAGCAGCTTGCCGAATGGAGCGGCGGATTGCCAGCCAAGCTCAAATTGAACGAAAAAGAGATTTAGGTTTAGAAGGATGGTCAGAAAAAAGAGCAGTAGCCCGCTGGCCGAAGAAGCTATCTTTAAAAATTTGATCATGAATACAAGGCTTGCACAAATATAGGTTAATACTGCAAAATACCGGGCTTAAGTGCCTGTTGCTCAATTTGGTGGCCGTGAATTTGATTTATTGAGCTATTTTTGGCCCGAATCAAAGAGCACGATATGTCGGTTTGGAAAGATATTTTGGGAGGGCTGGGTAAAGGCGGTACTTCTTATATGGCAAAGAAGCGTCTACCCCAGACTGAAGGGGAGTTACTTTGCAAGGGTTTAGCTGGAAAGGTTGTCATCAATAGGGATCAATGGGGGATACCTCATATCAAGGCCAGCAATTTGAACGACCTGTTGTTTGCACAGGGATATGTTCATGCACAGGATCGGCTTTGGCAGATGGAGATTGCACGAAGAGCCTCTTCTGGCAGGCTGGCAGAGATTGTAGGCAAAGAGGCCTTGTCGACCGATCGAATTGCTCGAACGATTGGATTCTATCGCTTGGGCCAGGAGGATTTGCAAAACTATTTGCAAGATATGGCTGCACTGCTGGATAGCTACGTGGCAGGAATCAACTCTTGCATTGAATCAGATCAGTTCAGTCTGCCGATAGAGTTTTCGGTTTTGCAACACAAGCCTGAGGTCTGGACTACGGCAGATACTTTGGCAATTGCAAGATTGATGTCCTGGCAACTCTCCCATGGGTGGGAAGGGGAATTGGTGCGTGCAAACATTGAAGAAGCAGTCAGCGAAGTGGCAGCAGATGAAATAGCCTTGTTTTACGAGTCGACAAATCCTACAACGATTAAGAAGGGTATCGAAGTAAATGTGTTGAACCCGGCTGACGATCCCATCTTGAAACGGGGGCAGGGCAGCAATGCCTGGGCAATAGCCGGAAATCGCAGCCAAACGGGCACTCCATTGCTCGCCAATGATCCACACTTGCTATTGAATGTGCCCTCAATCTGGTATGAGAACCAATTGAAATGTGGTGACTTAAATGTTACTGGAACGACTGTGCCGGGCTTGCCCTTTGTATTGGTAGGGCACAATGATCATATTGCCTGGGGCACAACGCTTTCCTATTGCGATTGCGAGGATTTGTTTATCGAGCGATTCAATGAGCAAGGTACGGAGTACGAATATATGGGCGAGTGGCTCAAGCCACAGGTGATTGATGAAGTGATTAGAGTCAAGGGTGGATCGGATCATGTAGAGCCTGTGGTGCATACCGTGCACGGGGTAGTGGTATCTGACGTGATCGGGGAAAAGGGCAAGCGTGTGGCCCTGCAATCCACCGCTCTGAAATCCTGTCCCTTGATGATCGGTTGGTTTGAGCTAAATCATGCCAGAAACTGGGAGGAATTTACCTCTGCAATCGAAAATATCAAAGCGCCGTCTTTAAATCTCGTTTATGCTGATGTTCATGGAAATATCGGTTACTATGTGACTGGCGAAGTGCCAGTAAGGAAGAAAGGAAATGGTGCAATACCTGTTCCAGGATGGAACGGAGAATACGATTGGTGCGGAAGTATTCCGCATGAGGAAATGCCTCATGTCCTGAATCCGGAATGTGGTTATGTTGTAAGCTGTAATCACAAGGTCCAGGATGAGTCCTACCCTCACTGCCTTGGTGATTGCTATTTGAATGGTTTTCGTGCAAGACGAATCGAAGACATGATCGAAGAGCGAGATCTGATCGATGTGGAGGACTGTATTGATATGCAAAATGATTTTGTCTCGATTCCGGGAAAGGAATTTTGCACTCATTTTACAGACTTGCAATCTGAAGATGAATTTGTGCAATCCGCAATAGATCGAATGGTGGCCTGGGATGGGGATCTCGACGCAAGTACAGTAGGAGGAACCATTTATAAGGTTACCTGCTGGTTTGTTGAGTACAACTTGTATAGCATGGGTATGGGGGAAAAGCTGACTCATGCTTTTAGAGGAAAGGGCTTCCATGATCAGTTATCGCTTACCAATGAATTTTATTCCAACAATATAGTTGTGCTGCTAAAGCTGCTACGAGATTCTGAAAACTGGTGGGTAGAGAATGTAGGAGGCAAAGCAAATTTGCTGCTAGTAAGTGTAGAGCAGGCAGTGGAATATTTGCAGCATAAAATGGGTAAGCAGATGGACGATTGGGCCTGGGGTAAGGCAAGGCCAGTTTCCTTTGCGCATACACTGGGTAGCAAGCGACCGTTGAACAGAATATTTAATGTGGGCAAATTTGCCCAAGGGGGAGATGCCGATACCCCAAACCAGATTTCCTCTTTACAGCTGGATCAACCTCTAGGGGGAAAGATCGTTGGTCCTTCTTATCGCTACATAATTGACATGGGGGATATTGATGGTGCCAGGGCAGTTTTGCCGCCAGGTCAGTCAGGTAACGTTGCCAGTAAGCACTATAACGACCAGGTGTACATGTGGTTGCATGGGCAATACAGGCCACAATTGTTTTCTGAGGCTCAATGGGAGAGAGCAAGTAAGCAAAAGCTGGAGTTGCTGCCTGACTTCTGATTCTTAGGCGGCTAGGGAACAAAAATAGGCCCGGTTGGCAAATACTGCTACCGGGCCTAAATCATATAAAGTACTCTTATTGTCCTACTTGATGATGAGCTTTTTCAGGACATAACCTGAATTGGTTTCCAGTCGTAGGCAGTACAAGCCTGCAGCAAAAGCACTGAGGTTTAAGCTGCTGCTTCCTGTGTTGTCTTCCAGAACCACCGAGCCGTTAATATTGACCAATTGAATGCTTCGAATCTGGCCCTCAGAATTTTCAATATTTAGAAACGCATCAACAGGGTTAGGGTACAATTCGATTGGTGCTTGTTCAGGAACGAGATTGGAAATACTTCCTACTACTGAATCTCCTTGCGCGGCCAGGGTAATCTCCTCTCCAGCCGCATTGATTGCTTTGAGGTTGTCGATTTCCAGGGAGAAGACAATTTCCTCGGCAGTCTTGCCGGCTATGATGTCGTCGGTTACAAAGGTGACAATACCCAGGGTGCCAAAGCCACTTGATGCCATTTGGTTAGTGCGGCTGATGGCAAGATCTAAATAGCCCTCTCCTTCATTTGGAAACTCCTTAACTAGTTTGATGAGCGAAGATTCATCGCCCATCCAGCTGCTGCTTAGATCGAGGGCTACAGAGCCGGCTTCAATCAGTATCGGATCGTAGCTTATCGTAAAAGCTAGTCCGTAAATGTCCTCTGCAATCATCTCCTCAGTACCCAGTTCAATACTGAATTCGATTGTATTACCTTTGGTAAAATCTGCCCCTTCTGGTAGCTGAAGACTAATCACCGGGTCATCTTCTGTGGCGTCTTCTATTCCATCTGTCTTTCCATGTACTTGTCCATAGTTGTCTTGGATTGCAGAAACATCGGAAGGGCTGACCTGGCCATTTCCATCGCAATCACTGTACTTGTAGTTTAGATTTCCGTTTAAAGATTCCGGCCAATCAGTAGAATAGAAGCCTTCCCAATCCTGAGAAATGATTGCTCTTCCCGGGCCGCTAGCATTCATTGTTAATCCTATGTTCAACAAGTCGTAGTTATTGGCGATTCCGTCATTGTTGCAGTCGCCGGGCCAAACGCAATTTTCAGGGACATCAGGGTCACAGTCAGCACTCGAGTCACCGACAAATACGGTAATGTCATACAGTCTGCAACCTCCAAACATGTAGTCGCACACGGAAGCGACAAAACTATCTACTCCTAAGAAGCCACCATTGGGTGTGTACACTAAGTCACCGTCGACGAAGTTTATCAAGCCATTGGTCGGTATGGACCAGTCTGCTACTGCTTCTTCGTCACCTAGCTCGAACTGGTCGATCACAGTCACCGAGGTTTCCATAGCTGTGTTTTCTGTGACGTAGATTGTACTAAGTGGCCAATTGAGGTATACGGTGGCACTGTCTGTTGCTCCATTAAGATCCGTAATCGTATAGGTAAAGGAATCGGGGCCCAGGGTCAAATCGTCAAAGAGCGTGTACAGGAAGTTGTCGTTCAGGAGTTCGACGGTTCCACGTCCTGCGGCAGTCCAGTCACTAATATAGATGTTTTCTCCAAAGTCATTATCGAGGACATTCAACACTAATTCGGGGATTGCAGGTCCGTTTTCATAGTCGTCATTTGCTTGCACTTCTATGTTGCCCACTCCTCCGCTTACATCCAGGCTGAGCCAGGTCATTACTCCCGTGGGACTGGGGTTGAGCTGGAAAAAGAGGGTGCCTGTGCTTGTGGGAGTTAGCTCAAAACAGCCAAGGTCAGAACTTGTCAGATCTGTATAGGTGTCTTCCGAGTAGATAGGAAACATGCTGACTGTTGTGGCGCCCTCAAGGAGGCATTCGTCCATGCAAAAACTAAAGACTTGTCCAGCACTCGCGCTTTCCTGGATCATGTTTCCGCAAGCACCAAATTCGTATTTGACGACTGAGGCGCATTCTACATCCATAAAATCGCCAGTTCCGGCAGCGACTGCATAACCTACTTGATTGTCTACAAAGCACAAGCTGATGTCGTCGCCCGCGGTGGCGCCGTCTGGAATAACAAAAGGACTGTTCCAGCTGCTACCGGCATCATTAGATTCATAGACAACAGCTCTTTGGTATTCTGGTTCCCGCACTACCATGTAGGCCCGTGTCTCACTAATCATATTCAAATCTTTTACCTGATTGCTGATAGGATTTGCGTTTTGCAGGGACCAGTTAATTCCACCATCGCTTGTTAGCAGGAAGTACTGGCCTTGGTCAGATTCGCAAACAGCTAACCCGATTAGGTCTGAATAAAAGTCCAATGCGATTATTGAGGAGTTGACATGATCAGTAGGAGGATCAAGAACGAAGGGCAGGTCGGTCTCTCCGTAAGTAATGGTCTGGAATAGGTCGCTACTGGAGATGATGAGAAAGTCTTCAAAAGTTTCTGATTCACTGCCCGGATAATAGCTGCGTCCCACTGCGGTAACTGTCCCATTGCTTTGGCAATGGACTTTATTGTAGGCAATTCCCTCAAAGCCCTGTGGAGCTATATTGCCTGTCCAGTTAAATCCATCGTCAGAATAATAAATGCTGGATTCTCCTCCTATGACAAATTTGCCAAAGGTGGCATCGATATCGTAAAGGCTCAGGGTTTCCGCTGAGAGTTCTATTGGGTTGAGCGTTTCGAAGAAATCTGTAGTGTGGAAGAGTCCTTGCTCTCCAACGATTAGGGCTTCTTGCTCTCCGAGCATCCATAGGTCGTAGAAATTTCCAAGGTTATGCTCGAAATTCTCTTGCCATGTTAAGCCACCGTTGTCTGTGAAGGAGATGACTGAACCCAGGCCTACGATTGCTCCATGGTTGGCATCATAGAAATGGATACCCTGCGATGAAGCGCTGAAGTTGGCACAGCTTTGATAGGTCCAATTCGCCTGTAGCTTGTCAGCCAAAACTACAGAGGCAATTGTCAGGATAAGTAAGGAAATCAGATTCTTCATAAAGCAAAATTTGTTAGTTCTCAGATAGGGTTATTGGGTCAAAGGTGGACCAAGGTTCATGGCCTATGTTACAAATGTATCTCACGGTGCTGTTTTGGCAAAACACTTTTTGCCACTTTTGTAGAAGTAGCACTCGCTAAAGTTAACCCATGTGCAGGGTGTAATTATTTGATTTTCAGTGTTTATGACACTCAATAAATGAATTTTAGTAGGCTGATTACTTGAATAGTCTTATGTGAGTCTGTAAATTTGAGCCGGTCTGAGCCAAAAACCCACATTGATTTACCGGGAATGGTTGATTTGCAGCCGGTTTACACGAATTCAAGTCTATGTACCGAAGCAGTTTGTTGAAGGCAGTTAAAACCCTGGACAAGAAGGAATCGAAGTCATTTCTACAGTACCTGAAGTCTCCATTGTTTAATAGACATGAAAAGCTCTTAGGGCTGTATGAATTGATCATTGCTCAAAGTCCCGGATTCGATAAGCATCTTGAAAAGGAAAAGTTGTTTGCCGAACTGTATCCGGAGAAAGCCTTTTCTGAGGAGAGTCTGCGCAATCTGGCTTCAGATTTACTGGAGCATCTTGAGAAGTACCTTTGCTGGTTGGAAGTGCAGGAAGAAGAGGAGTTGGGCGATCGCCTATTGCTTAGGCAGCTAAAGAAACGAGAATTGCATTCCCGATTCTTTTCCCGGTTCAAGAAGATTTTTAAGCGGAGGAAAAGGAAGGGGCTGAGAGATGTACAATGGTTTGACGATGATCATCGATTGCTGACCGAATTGAACGAAGTGCATAGTCACCGTAATGATGCCGATTATGATCGCAGCTTACAATTGCGTAGCAATCAACTGGACCATCATTACCTGGCGCTAAAGCTGAGTCTTAGCTGTGAGATGATTAATCGGAAGAATGTTTTCAATAAACAATTGCAGGCTCGTTTGCTAAATCCGCTGCTTCGCGAAATCGAGTCTGAATTGGAATATTACAAGAAGATTCCGGCGATTTACTTGTATTATTTGGTCCTCATGACGCTGATGGAGCCGGAAGAGCCAAAACACTATAATTTGTTGGTGACACAGCTGCACACCCAAATTCACTTTTTTTCGAAGGCAGAAGGCAGGGCATTATATAAATATGCTCAGAATTACTGTATCAAAAATATCAACCAGGGGGATAATGCTTATCTGGCCTCTCTTCTTGGACTCTATAAACGACTGTTGGGAAGCCAGTTAATATTGGAGAACGGGAGAATATCGGATAGTGACTATCGCAATATAGTTACCGTGGGCTTACGTTTGCGTGAATTTGATTGGGTGGAGGAATTCATACACAAGTATGAAAACTATCTGGGGAAAGAACAACGGGCAAACGCTTACTCCTATAATTTGGCTGCTTATTTCTATGAGCGAGCCGATTATGCAAAGGCTCAGGAGCTGCTAAATAAATTGGCTTTCTCCAATGTATTCTATAGTCTTGGTGTCCGATCCTTGTTGCTGAAGATCTATTTTGATACCCGCGAGTCGGAGGCTTTGTTTTCGCTGATAAAGAGCTTCAAAACCTATTTGAGGAGAAACAAACAATTGTCAAAGTATCAGGTTACCATCTATTCTAATTTGCTGAAGTTTTCTCAGCAGGCAGCCCGTTTGCAACAGAATCGCGAGTTGATCGAAGACAGCGAACTTAAGAAGGCGGTCAAGGGACTGCTGAAAGATATCGAGAAGACCAGAGAGATTGCAAATATCAATTGGCTGCAAGGAGCAGTGAAGGGGCTATTACCGGAGTAACCTTGGTTGCGCGATGGGGAGACCGTGCAGAATAGCCCTGGGCGCAGTGGTATAAGCTGCCCTGCCAGCGTGGTGACTGCCGCGCTATGCTGGCTCATAGTTTACGGAGAGACGGCAGAGCGCGAGTAGGAACAGCTGGCAGGGTAGCTTATACAAACGCAGCACAGGACCGGGGTTTCCACGGCCGTCTATGCTGCGCTCCAAAAATCAAAATTTATTTTCTTCCTTGCTATGCTTATTCTTCCATTGCAGAGAACTCACCGGTAACCTCAAGGTTGTTGATGATGATCTCCATGTCTCTATATTGGTTTGGGTCGTAACCTTCTTTGAGGTCGTAGCCGTAGCGTTTGCCGAGTTGCTGCCAGAAGAATGCGGAAACGCCGCTTTTGTAGTCTTTGATCATATCGTGGGTTGTCCTTCCGGATTCCCTTTCGACCAGTTTCATTAGTACCTTTCCCTGGCTCACTGTCAGTTTTTTCAGTTTGTCTTCGAATTGAACTTTGAGATCCTTTTCGAGCCTGTTGAGGTACTTTTTCTTTTTGCGCTTCTTTTCTATATCTGCCGTTGTTTCTTCAATTTCTGCCATTAGCCTTGCCGCCTCTTTAGCGTAAGGGTAAACTTTGATAATGTTGCGCTTGAGTTTTAGGAATGCATATCTATCTGCCGGATCTTTAAATCGTCTTTCGACCACTGAGATTGGTTGCAGATTGACAACGGGAATGGTGTCGCCGTTGATGATTTCCAGGACCAGCACATTTTTTTGGCCTTGGCTGTGCTTAATGAAAAGTTCTTCCTGATCGAACTCAGGCAGGGGTCCTTGCTCTTGTCCTGTACCTGTTCCCTGAGCATAAGTTGCGAAAGTTGCAAATACAGCGAAGCTGAAAATAAAAATGAGGTGTTTCATCACTGTAAATTTAGTCAAATGATTGAAAACTGTTTTCAGGTGCAAAAGAACCGTTACATTGTGTTAACTCGCTGTGCAGGTGTTGTTTATGTATTTTGCACTTTCAAAAAAGTGTTCAATAGTTAGATGTGCCTGCACCAGTTAGTTTAATGCTGTCCAAACCAAATGAACGGATTTTTCAGCGAGAAATTATTGCAAGTCATCAGAAGCTTTCAAAATGCAAGGGTTTTGCCAAACTTATGTTGATTCAGAAAAGATTAACAATGTGTGCTATGGTGGAACATGGTGCATTGTTTCCGAGGTGCCAAAAGCCTCTCTTTTTGAAAAACCACGTAACAAAGGTTCAATTTCTGTTCCAATCTGCCAAGTTTATCCTTCATCTTGCGGCAAATTGTTGCCAATCTCCCAGCTGTAGTCTGAGGTTTCTTTTGGCGCATTGCAAATGCGATTTGACCCGTTTTTCCATGATTTGCTTTTTTAGGGCGATCTCTTTGTAGCTGAGGCGTTCAAAGTAGAAGAGCTCTATGCATTCTCTCTGTTCGGGTTTAAGTTTTTGGATGGCCTGGTTGATCTGTTTCTTGAGTTGATTTTCGTGATCATACTCCAGTGGAGGCTCTTCTACGATCTGTTGGGCGTTTTCTTGCTGATAGTCCTTCAGGCATTTGCTCTTTTTCTTTCGCAAATGATGATAGCAGTGATACTGGGCTACTCTTCGAAGCCATCGGCTATAGTCATGAACCTTGTGTTTTTGAAAGTTCTCAAATAATTTATTGAAGATTTCGTGGCAGCAATCTTCTGCTTCATGCAGATTGCCAAGAATCCTGTAGCAGACCTCTAGAACAATTGCGTGATTGTCTGAATAAATGGAATTCCAATGTTTTTTGCCTTCTAATTGCATCTTGTTATCAGTTTTGTTTTTTCGATTAATTCTTTGGCAAAGGAAGAGACGGGAACACTTCTTTTTTAACTAAAAAATGCAGCTATTGGGAGGGCCTAAGGAAGCGATTATTGGTGTCTAATGCACATAAGTATTTGATTATGGGGTGTTTAGGGTTTTCGTAAAATTGAAAAAGGCGTGAATTTTACCTTCTGATTCTGGCAGAATTTTTTCTCAATTCACTATTGACGGGATATTGGGAGATCCTTCTCTGTTTACCTTTTTCAGGAAATACGTTCTAGGTATGCGAGATTAGGAATTGTGAGTTGATTTGAGATCTAAAGCAGATAGATTCGATAGTACATCTCAATAGTTGCGTTTGATATTCTTAATCTAGTTAGGGATGCTAGGCGGCAAATCTTTTAAAAGATTTGCTGCCACCCCTGACTACTTCAACTTTATGGTATCCCTACAAATTCTGGAATATGAAAACACAAATCCAGTATGAAAGGGGATTACCTTATACGTATTGTTGAGAGTTTGTCGGGTAGCGAAAGACGCTGTCTGCAGTCTCATTTGAAGCAAGTAGAAGGCAAATGTGGAAAGGGATTGAGGTCTCTGTTTCGATTGGCCGTCGCGCATCCTGCTGCGAATGAGGAAGAGTTGAGAATGTTGCTTCGTCCGCTCCTTTCCAAGGACAAATTTGACCGCCTCAAACGACGATTGATTGATGAAATCCTGATCGCTACCAGAAGCCAGTCCGGCTCTCTTGGTGCTGACTTTCAGTTTTATTCTGAGATTCTTGATGCCCAGTGGTTGTTTGATCATGGCTTTTATGCCGAGAGTAAGAAACTAATTGAACAATGTGCTAGCAGAGCCAGAAAGGGCGAAAGATTTTTGCTACTGATTGCTATGTCCAGGCTACGGAGTAAACTAATGCTTCTGAAGCCGGTAGAAGATGGACTGGCAGCCTCAGAAGAACTATATGAAGAGATTGAACGGCATTTGCATTGTCTCAAGGAGATTATCGAATTGCAAAAGGCTAATACCCTTGGCTATTTGAGACTGTTGAAAAATCAAGGAGCTTCTGCAGTGGATGAAGAAGAGCAGGAGATGCTGCCAACCAAGGCCCTCAAAATAAAGCCGAGCTCTATTCGCGCTACGTTAAATTTTTATACGCTACAGGAACTAAGAGCGGAGCTGGCAAGTGAGCCAGATTCGGCTTTGTTGCATAAGCGAAAGAAGGTGCAGTTGTATGAAGATCATGCTGAACTGTTTGTCGGTGATCCGGATGCACATGTAAAGGTACTGCTCAATTATCTTGGGGCCGCTTCACAACGGGAGGACTTTTCGCAGCATGAAGTATTGCTACCAAGACTGGCGAGCTTGATCAAGAAGCTGGGCAGTTTGGGGGACCGATACCTTTGCATGTACGAGGCCCAGGATGTGATCTGGCGCTACAGAACTGGTCGTTTTGAGGCTTTGCGCGATCTACTGAAGAGTCAGGTAATTCCAAATTTTGAAGCACGTATTCAATTTCTAAGCAAGACTCACAGTATTGTGTTGATGTATAATTACGGAGTCTGCTATTTCGTGATGGAGGATTTTGACGATTCCTTTTCCTGGTTCTCCCGATTGATATCCGAACTTCCGAAGTCAAACATACGCCCAGATGTGCAGATTGCTGCCAGGCTTTTCTTTTTGCTTTCCTGCTTTGAGTTGAAGTATCGGACCTACTTTGCAAATTTACTGGACAAGCTGTATCGGCAATTGAACTATCGTAGTCGGATTGGGCCCTGGGAGCGACTTGTTTTTCGTATGGGAAGGCGATTGGCAAAGGCAACGGACCAGAAAGCTGAACATGAGATTTATTGCAGGACAGAGCGAGAAATCCAGCAGGAATTTAAAGGAAAAACCGGTCTGGAGTTTTTGGGGAGAAAGGAGATTCTTGCCTGGCTTGCTGCAAGAAAAAATCAGCGTAGTATTGTAAGTTGTTTTAGCGAACGATAAGAGGCCAGAAACCGTTATAAAAACAGTTAATCGTCCCTTTTTGAAGGGCCATTCCGGCCCTAGAAATCAAAGCCAAAAATCTTAAAATTCCTAAATCATCAGAGCAGAGAAACCCTTAGCCCGAAGTGGATTTTTATGTTTTGCTTAAATGATTGATAAATAGGGGTTTAGGTGCTGAGCCCCTAGCTCAAAGAATGCGTACAAATTATCCTATTGCGGCCAAATTTCGTATCTTTGCACCGCATTTGTAAGACTTAATACTTGCTATTATGGAGGAAAAAAAATATAGTGCCGATAGTATTCAGGTACTCGAAGGATTAGAGGCGGTAAGAAAGCGTCCCGCGATGTATATCGGAGATGTCGGATTTAAGGGGCTTCACCACCTGGTTTATGAGGTGGTTGACAATTCTATTGATGAAGCTCTAGCCGGTCATTGCGATGAGATTTCCGTTACAATCCATCAAGACAACTCCATCACGGTTGTTGACAATGGAAGAGGGATTCCGACTGAGATGCATAGCAAGGAAAAGAAATCTGCGCTTGAGGTGGTAATGACGGTGCTTCACGCCGGAGGTAAATTTGACAAGGATTCATACAAAGTATCCGGTGGATTGCACGGTGTGGGAGTATCTTGTGTAAATGCCCTATCTTCTGATCTGCAAGTGCAGGTAAGAAGGAATGGAAAGTTGTATGAGCAAAAGTACAAGACGGGTGTTCCGCAGGCACCTGTGGCTGAGATTGGAACCAGTCAGGAGTCTGGTACGACTGTCACCTTCAAGCCAGACGGTACAATCTTCAACGAGTTGGTGTACAAGTACGATGTACTTTCTGCCAGACTCCGGGAATTGGCTTTTCTAAATGCAGGGATTAAGCTGGTGCTCATCGATGAGCGGGAGAAAACTGAAGATGGAGAATTCCAAAGTGATGTTTTCCACTCAGAAGGCGGTTTGAGTGAGTTTGTGCAGTACCTGGATGCAAACCGTACAGCACTGATCCCGAACCCAATCAATGTGACAGGGGAGAGAGATATGGTGGCTGTAGAGGTGGCTTTGCAGTATAACAATAGCTTTAACGAGAATATACACTCCTACGTAAACAACATCAATACGATTGAAGGGGGGACCCACGTGTCTGGTTTTAGAAGAGCACTGACAAGAGTGTTTAAGAGTTATGGAGACAAGAACGGGTTTTTTAATAAGCTCAAGTTTTCCGTAACTGGTGATGATTTCCGGGAGGGTTTGACAGCTCTAATCTCCGTCAAGGTTCCGGAACCGCAGTTTGAAGGACAGACCAAAACGAAATTGGGTAATTCTGATGTCACAGGAATTGTCGAGACCTGTGTCGGACAAGCAATCCAAAATTATCTGGAAGAAAACCCGAAAGAGGCCCGTATGATCATCGAGAAGGTGATTTTGGCGGCGCAAGCAAGAAACGCCGCTCGAAAGGCAAGAGAATTAGTGCAACGAAAGACTGTACTAAGTAGTACTGGTCTGCCGGGAAAATTATCTGACTGTTCTGAGAAAGACCCAGGCAAGTGCGAGATCTATCTGGTAGAGGGAGACTCGGCAGGTGGAACAGCCAAGCAAGGCAGGGATCGGAGTTTCCAGGCAATTCTTCCTTTGAGAGGTAAGATCCTGAATGTTGAAAAGGCGATGGAGCATCGCATCTATGATAACGAGGAGATCAAAAATATCTTTACTGCTTTGGGTGTGCATATTCAGGACGATAAAACTCTGAATACGGAAAAACTCAGATACCACAAGATCATCATCATGTGTGATGCCGATATTGATGGGAGCCACATTGTAACACTAATTCTGACCTTCTTCTTCCGACAAATGAAGGAGCTGGTAGAGCAGGGCTACATCTACATCGCTGCTCCACCCCTTTACTTGGTAAAGAAGGGAAAGAAATTCCAGTATTGCTGGAACGAGGAAGAACGTCAGGAGGCCGTATCAAGGCTAGGAGAGGGAAAAGATGAGTCTGTAAATATTCAGCGCTATAAGGGTCTTGGAGAGATGAATGCGGAGCAACTTTGGGATACTACCATGGACCCCGACACCCGGACCTTAAGACAGGTGACAATCGAGAGTGCTGCCGAGGCAGACAGAATTTTCTCTATGCTAATGGGCGATGAGGTCCCACCACGTAGACAGTTTATCGAGACACATGCAAAGTACGCGAAGATTGATGCCTAATTAATCTTCGTGGTATTCGATGACTTCAATCTCATCATGTGCTCTCGGACCGTGGTCGTAATTGCCTTTGATGAGTTCCTTCAGGCAGCGAACAGCAATTGCTGTAACCCCTGGTATGGGAATGAAGCCAATGATTTTATCTGTGCGGCTAAGTTTATTTTCTAGTCCATACTTTGCCAATTGAGTTGACAATATTAACTCGATGATCTCTTCCACAACTATAGAGAAACCGAAAGTGACAAAGACCAGGGGCATCTCCATGCTCATCAACATGTAGTCTAGTGCGATGGATAGCGCCATGATAAAGAGCAGGGTTCTCCGGGTAGGTAGACCAGTGTGCGCTGATTCCCTGATTTCGATTTCTTTGTTTGCAGACATAGATGGTGTAAGTACTGTTACCTGTTTAACGTATTCGGGTGCCGCTTCGGTTCCGTCTAAAGTGTACAATAATAGCCCTATGCTCGAACATTCTTTGTTATGCTAAGCCAGCTCAAAGATTGGATCCCAGAGTCTGGTCTTGAAATCTTGTACCAAATCATCCTTAACTATTACCCCTTCATCCTCAAGTAGGTTCTGCATGGTGAAGGCATCACCAAAGTGATGCTTCCCGGAGAGTAATCCCAGCCTGTTAACAACACGATGAGCCGGTATTGCTTCAGCTCCCGGTTGAAAGGATTTGTTTAATGCCCATCCTACTGTACGAGGAGAGATACCCAGGTAATTGGCAATGGCACCATAGGTACTTACTCGTCCTTTAGGAATCCGCCGCACCAGGTCGCGAATTTCTTTGTGCTGATTTTCTTTCATAAGCAGAATTAAGCTGGATCGCTAAGTCGAATTAAGTTCCGAGGCTTATCTTGCGCGAAGATAACCCAATACAGGGTGAAATAACCAATTAGAGTATATGTCACTTAAATGCAGGCTTAAAGTAAAGGCGGTTGATAACCTGACAGTGGGGAGATATTTCGCTGCATTAGGGGCGGAATGGCTCGGCTTTTGTTTTGACGAATCGTCGCCAAATTTTGTTTCACCACAAACGGTTTCCGAGATAATCCCTTGGTTGGCAGGACCGCAAATGGTAGCGGAGTTTGGCGCTCAGCAGGCGGATGCGATCCATCAAATCTGCAATGAACTATCGATCAAGAGAATTGAAACCAGCTTGGCGATTGGGGAAGGATTGGCTGCTGCATCGTACGAGCAGATTTTTCAGCGGATGAAATTGGAAGATTTTAAGAAGCTTCACGATACAGCTTCCGCTATACGTGCATCAAAGCACGCAACTACAATTTTCATACTCGACCTGGAAGAGAGCCTAAATCATAAGTCTGATCTGGACGAGCAGTCCTGCGAACTCTTGGCCTCCCTTTGTAAAGAACAGCAGGTGTTGATCAGCATCAAACCCAGTATTGAATTGGCGGATTATCTATTGGAAAATGTTGCGCCTTTGGGTTTGGAAATCTCTGCTGGTAAGGAACAGGCCACAGGCCTGCGCGCTTTTGAAGATGTGGATCCGCTAATGGAATGGTTGGAGTTGGATTAATTGAGACCGAATTGAATATACTTGATTGTTTGTCTCAATTGTCGATGGATCTTTTCATAGCGAGTTTGAATTTCTTTCAAAACAGGATCCAATCCCTCAGCTTCATCAATATTATCGCAATCTACGTATACTGGCAATTTTAGCTCTTCAAGCACTTCCTTGGTGTACTCATAAATGATGTCAGAATCGCTTTTCAGGTGAATGACACCGTCTTGCCTTAGAATCTTCCTATATCTGTCCAGGAATTGCGAATCCGTCAATCGGTTTTTGGCTTGTCTCTTTTTTCGAAAGGGATCAGGAAAAGTGATCCATATCTCATCAATTTCCCCAGCTGCAAAGAAGTACTCAATCTGCCGAATGTCTGTGCGTACAAAGGCCACATTTGACATTTCATTTTCGAGGGCATACTTAGCTCCCTGGTAAACCCTGTTTCCCTTAATATCTACACCAATGAAATTCTTCTCTGGGTATCGTTCTGCAAGACCGATGGTGTATTCGCCGTAACCACAGGCCAATTCAATTACGATTGGGTTTTCATTTTGGAAGAATTCTGAACGCCACTTTCCGGAAAGTACCACTTCCTTTTCCTCATGGTTAATTAGCACTGGGTTTTCCCAGCGAAAATTTTGGAAAGTGTTTGGAAAGGTGCTTACCATCGCGAACTTCTCGAGTTTTCTTTTTCCAGCCACTTGCTCGGTTTTTTGCAAAAGTAATAAGAATCCAGATGTTAGATTATGTTGAAGACGGCTGTCTTCACTCGCTTGGTTTTTTGTCCGGAGGGTAGCTGCTCTTCAAGCACGAGATTTTGCGCCCTTTCAGAATTGAAAACCTGCTCAAGGTTCAACACCTGCCCGACGGGAATTTGATGACGCTCAAAAATTGACATCCAATGAGCGCGTTTTTTTTCTGCCAATCTTTTGCCAAGGATTTCTTGCAGTGCAGAACGATTGCGGACTCGGTTCGCATTTTCTGCAAACGCTGATTGAGTTGCCAATTCCGGCAGGCCAATGTGCGTGCAGAATTTGGCAAATTGTGCGTTAGAGCCAATGGCCAACACGATATACTCTCCATCCAGGCATGCAAAGGTTTCTCCATAGGGTGCAATGTTGGGATGAAGACTTCCGATAGCCTTTGGTATCTGTGCAGCCATCAGCCAGTTGGTAGCCTGATTTGCCAGTGAGGCCACCGCAGCATCATACAGAGAGACCGTCACGTGACTTCCTTGCCCTGTTTGAAAGCGCCTGAGCAAGGCGATCAACAGTCCTTCTTTGAGCTGATGGGCAGCAAGTATGTCAATAAGTGCTACCGGCATTTTAAGCGGGACAGCGCCTTTTTCTCCGTTCATAGACATGAATCCGCTTTCCGCTTGTAGTACTACATCAAATGCTGTTCTCTTGGAATCAAGACCATAACCTGTGATTTGTCCATAAATCAGGTCTGGCTTCACCTTGCTCAGCTGCTCGTAGCTCATGCCCAATTTCTCCGCTGAGCCAGGTTTATAGTTAGCAATGACAATATCAGCGCTGCTGAGCAGTGCTAAAGCCTGTTCCCGCTCAAGTTCGTTTCTCAAGTCCAATCGACGATATTGCTTATTCCAATTAACAGAGCTGAAGTAGGCACTTTGGGCCTCCTTATGCTCTGAAGGCAATTTCCATTTGCGTGTCACATCGCCGTCGGGACTTTCAATTTTGATCACTTCTGCGCCCAATTCGGCAAAGAAAAGACCGACGGCAGGCCCTGCCAACACTGTCGCTAACTCTACAATTTTCAACTGTTTAAACATTTACAAGATCGATTTTGGAAAATTTGGGAATCTTTTTCTGACTGTTTGACATTAATTATTTGAATGCTGCAGGCTGGCATTCACCATAATCTAAATGAAAATTAGCAAAATGACATTGGAACCAATCAAACTGATCGATCGCAGTGATAAAAGAACGGCCGATCTTGTGGTTCATACTGACCGAACAATTCAAGAAGTGATGGAGAGTGCTCGATCACTATATCCTAAATGGTTTAAAGGCGATTGGTCTTTAAGCTTTAAAAACCCCGCGACCGGAACTCACCAGCCGGTCAATCCTGAACTTGAGCTCAGCCATTACCTTGCACAAGATACTGATGTGTTCTATTGGAACGCAACTGCTCCAAAGGCCAGCACAGGAGCGAGAAATAGAGGTAGTAACAGAGGTAGAGAGCAAAGAGCTACCAGAGCTGGCCGCAAGAAGCACCAGAAGGGAACAAGCAGCGCAGTCGTAGCCCGACCTTCTTCGCTTCTTGACCGAGCACTGGCATTCTTGATTGACACATTTGTGATTGCCATTCTCACTTATTTTTTCGCCGGAGTGCTGAGAGGAAGAGGGCTGGCTATCATTGTGCCATTCGCCTACTATGCGTTCATGGAGTCTTCAGATCATCAGGCTTCTTTAGGAAAGATGCTTGTCGGACTACGAGTGATGAATCTGAAAGGAGAGCGAATCGACTTGAAACAAGCATCCATCAGGTCAATCGTGAAGGTGGTTACTTTGCCATTCTCAATGTTGGTCTATTTGGTTCCTTTCTTTACCCGATATCGTCAAAGTGTGCATGATCTCGCTGCCGGTACAATGATCGTGGACAACCAAGCGCACTACGCTAAGAAGGTTTAAGTAATGGTGAGCTAAGGATGACTTAGGGACAGCGAATCAATAAATGTCCATTTTGACTTGCTGGAAATGATTTATCCATCGTTATTTTTCTCCACCAGCCAACAAGGATGCTGTCAAAAAATGCCTCGTCTAAATCATTTCCATCGGCGTCAAAATCGGACAGTTATTGATTCCCTATCCCTTAGACGCACAATCGATGCCAAAAGAAAAAGCCGCAGTCTCAAATTTGAGACTGTGGCTTTCTTTTTTTTCGATACTCGAAAAGACGATTGCCTTTCAGAATCCAGTAAACTACTATCGGTCCATTTCCATAATTGTTTTGGAGGTCACTTGTCCATTTACGCTTAGACGTACGATGTAAAGACCGGCGCCCAGGCCTAAGTCAGCTGCGCTAAATCTAGCCATATGTTGACCAGCAGGCAGATGATCTTCCACAAGTTGACTGACTTCCTGCCCAAGTGAATTAAAGACAGACAGCACAACTTCTGAATCGCGCTCCAGCTCGTACCTGATTTGTGTTTCTCCAGCATATGGGTTCGGATAAATCTCCCAGTTACCAACATCAGCAATGCGCTCGTTAGCTACCCCAGCACCTGAGCCTGGCAACATGCTGATATCACCGGTGAGATACTGAATAAACATTCCCATCATTTCGTCTTCGCTGGTAAGTCCGAATGTCAGAATTCCCGGACCATCAGGATCATTGTAGTTGTAGGTTGCTTCCAAAATCAGACCGTCTCCGGCCTTAATTGTCTGGTAGTCATCACCAAAATTTCGGAATGGAGGTTCCGCGTAATCGTAGAAGCCATTGTCAAATCCTTCATCATAATTGTAGGTCCCCTCGTAAATTAACTCTCCCTTTTCTCCTTGCGCAGTACGCTTGAAGATATCAAAGTCTCGTCCACGTGCATGGGTATGCGAGCCGATGGACCAAATGTGAATACTGTCGCTGGCTGAAGCCTGATTGAAGTCATTACCTGTGATCGGCTCGGTGAAGGTTACGTCTTCACCGTTATTCGGAATCAGGAAGGAGAACACATTCTGATTTAAAATAAAGTTGGAGTGCATCTCCTTCAAAGCAGTTCCTACCGGTTGCGTATGAATGTTGATGTATACGTCTGAAGGCAGAATTTGCGTACTGCTATAGTTCAGAATATGGTAGTTGAATTGTAAAGTCACGTTAGGATCCCAGGAATAGGCTGTACCTGCAGGTAGATCGAATGCTCTGGAGTAGGCCCAGGAACCAATCATCGTCGTTTGAGAACCTCCAATATCTATATTGTTGACTAAGGAGACTTGATCTAAGCCATCCGGTTGGTTGTCTCCTTGATTGCCATTGTACTTGAAGAAGATAAAGTGATGGGAATCACTGTTCATAAACACTTCGATCTTGTTGATCTCCAAACCTTCCGGAAGATCAGTTTCATACTTGTACTTATACTCGACTTCTCTGGACGGCTCCAGGAAGATACTGCCGAGATGGAATTGCATGCCGTTTTCTGGCTCTGGCGGCTTTTCCAGTTTAGGTCTTGCCGAAGCTGGTTCTGTATAATAGGTTTCTATCGTCTCTGTGTTGAAATGAACCCCCGTTTCTTTTGCGCCATACAGAATCCACTGTCGAACTGTTTCGATTTCGTGTTCCATCATCGCTTCCCCTCCATAAGCTGGCATTGGTCCACCTTCGCTCGGACTCAATTCCGCATCATGATACAGACCATTGTTTATCTTCTTGTAAATGAAACTGCGGTCTGGGCGTCCGGGATAGATCAGTGGATCTTCCGAGAGGTTTGATTGTCCGTTCACCATGGCCGAATAAAGATCTGATTCAGAAAGATTAAAATCCAAACCACCGGCAGGACTCCCACCTGAATGGCAGCTAAAGCACTTGGTTTCAAAGATTTGGTAAACTGATTGATAAGAAGATTGGGCAAAGGTCTCGCCATAGCAGAAGCTGATCAACAGCAATGCAAGCACAATCTTGCCCATTGAGTACATATTTTTCATTCGTTTTATCGTTTTATTCTTTGGTCAATATAGCCCAAGAGACCCTTGTTAAGAGGCGGGTACCTTGGAAATTAAGCGTTTTACCTTAGACGGCAAATTTGCCGGACTACCCCTACGCTAATTTTTGTTCGAAATATTCGGGTTTAGTAAAGTGTGGTACAAAATTAGTCACTGCTCCTTCGTTGCTGCAAAATCAGCGATAACATGGTTCAAAATGGACTCAAAACGCTTGTTTTGGCTTCAACTGTCAGATGTCAAACCTTTTTGTAAGCTTTACGCGTTTAATATTGGAGCACACTAATAGTCAGATAAATCGCTACAATGACGAATCTTACCCGCATACTCTGCCTGGCGTTCCTTTGGATTTTCTTTGCAGCAAGCTGCAAAAACAAGCCCAAGGTGGATTTCTTCCAACTAGATCTTCAAAACCTGGAGGGTGTAAGGGTCAGCCAAGAGGATTTCAAAGGCAAACCTATGTTCGTCACCTTTTTCGCGACCTGGTGTCCGCCCTGCATGCAAGAGGTTCCTTCCATCAGAAAGGCCAGTGCCGAGCTGGGCGGTGATCAAATGGAGTTCGTCATGATCTCTGAAGAAAAGCTTAGCAAATTGCAGCGTTTCCAATCGCGAACTCCGATGGATGTAACTATTCTACACAGTGAAAGAAATATCAAGATGCTTGGTGTATTTACCATTCCACAAACCTATTTGCTGAGCGCGGACGGAGAAGTGGTTTACAGTCATACCGGCTTCAAAGACTGGAGCTCCCCGGAATCAATGGCCCTACTCAAAAGCATTGCCAACAGCAATCCGGTAGGAGAACTAAACTAATGCCCAAGGAAGAATACCGGGAACAATTTGGCTGTCTTCTATTACTGTGTGCCCAATGCAACAGTGCTTATATTTCCATGCAACAGTGCTTATATTTCAGCAGAGTTCAGTTGCCCTTTTGCCAGCTGATCTTCTCCTTCATCAAGCATTCCGCGGTTACGCAAATCCATCAGAATCATCAGACTGATGTTCATAAAGAACAGGGTTCCGATACAATCGGTTTCGATCAAGTCTGCCATCATGATATTGAACAAGATAATCAACTGCGAAACCAAAATGGCCATCATAAAATCTCTGTCCCGCTTTGTCCGACAAGCGAAGTAAATTCGTTCCCCCTCAACAAAAATCAGGATGATAAAAATCCCAAAGATGATCATGCCAATGAAGCCCTGTTCCGTCAGCAACAACAGGAAGTAATTGTGCGTAGTAGATCTCTCCTCATTTTCACTTACATAGGTCTCAAAATCGAGCACCGTATAGGTCTTGTAATTCTCGTAAAAATTAGAAGGCCCAAAACCAGTTAGCGGATTTACGGTTGACATTCTTACTGCCGCTACCCAACGGTGTATGCGTTCCATAAAGGAGACATCTTCCCCTTTTAATGTGGCAGACAAGTGATCATCGAAGTCTGTATGGTAGATCGTGCGCTCAAAATCAGGTGAATACTTCAAGTAGTTTTTATCGATGATCAGGTAGCTGCTAAACAGCAGGATGGCCAAAAGTGAGACCGCTACAGCAATTCGTGTCAGCCGCAGCTTAAAGACTAATCGGAACACCGGTATCAAAAGCAGGGTACCCATAGCCGAGCGCGTGTAGCTAAAGAAAATGGCGACCACAAAGATCAGCAATCCGACATCGATAAAGGATTTCTCCACACTGCCCCGCTTATACCAGTTTCGGGCAACCAACAGCAAGGGGAAAAACACGACTATCATCGCCGCATAATCCACATGATTTGGGAAAAACGGGGTCATCGTCTTGTTCGCCATTTCGAAGGAGAAATTATAGCTGGCATGACGAACCAGCGTCTGGATGGCAACTAGTAGCAATGGTACAAAAAGACACCAAACGGCAATGCGTATGTTCTTCCATTTCTTAAGCACGATTCCGGATAGAAACACAAATGGAATGATAAACCAAAGCTTGGCCAGAAAGAATTTCAGAGCCACTAGCTTATTGGCTGCAAAGAACACAGTCACCAATGTCCAGGTCAGATGGATGCCCAACCACAGGCAAAATACATGATTCATGAATCCCTTAGGCATCGCCCTTTCCTTGATCAATACTAGCAGAACCCAGACGATCATCAGTCCTGCCATCAATAACTCTGAGGGAGCCGTAATGGCCAGGCTCGGCGATAAATCAATATGCAGTGATACGGGAAGTGAAAGCAGTAGCAGCCAAAAGATCGGTGTAAAATCCGTAAGTGCCACCATGGCCAAAAGCAGCACAGCCGGCACGCCAAACAAGAGCAATTGACCGGTATACCAGGCCAGTCCAACAAAGGCCAGACAGAGCAGACAAAGCAAACTTGTCAACAAGCCTTTTTGACTATTGCTCAGTACAGGTGCTATCGCTTCAGCTGTTGGCATATACTGTTAGACCTGAGATGAATGTTGCTTCACACGCTCAAAAATCAGCAGACCCAGAACGCCGACAATCATGGCTGTAATAAGAAAGGAGGCCACCACCAACCAACGTACCGGCTTGGCTTTTTTCACCGCCGGCGTAGCCTTATTCAGTACGTAGAGCAGCGAGTGTGTCTGACCCAACACAGAGGCAAACTGATTCTCAATCGACTTAACGGCATTCAAATTTGATACCGCAGATTCCGTGATCGAAAGCAGCAATCCAGAGCTTACAGTATCCTCCGGATTTCGCTGCACAATTGTTCTCAAACTGTCCACCAGATAATCCACGGTATTTTGCTTCTTTACCGCCTCCTTTTTCACGATATCATAAAAATCTTTCTGCTTCGAAAACACCATCTGGCTATAGGCTTGATCTACTCGCTCCAGAATTGCATTGCTCATATCTGCTGCCCGCTGGCGGTCTTTATCCAAAACACTCACCTCAACCGTTCCAAGCGCATTCTTTTTGGCTTCAAAGTTTTCGGCCAGCTCCTCCCTCACAAAATGTCTGCCTTCCGGATCATCCGGATCGATCTCATATACACTGTACAAGTCAAACTTTTCAATCACGAAATCCGCCAGCTCCTCAGAATCTGCAATGGCCAAAATCCGGTTAACATCCTCCTTGCCACCAAAGGGATAAATCGGCTTTTCCGGCTTCTCCAAAAACAATGCGGAACGCTCATACATGGCAGGATTTGCCACCACAAAACGAGCCGTAGACTGATAATAAACCGGCAGCAGAAATGCCACGGCCACTCCCGCCAACACAGAGGCGATCGCCAGGCCTATAAGGAGTTTCTTCCATTTCCACAGAATCGATATCAGTTCAATCATTCACTTGCGTTTTCGGTGTTCTTAAAAGACAGGATGCCCCACTTAAACGTTGCGCACCAAATGAATTTTCCAGCGCAAAATCACTCATTTTAGCTTGCAAAAGGCGCTTGTTTGATAAGCCCACAAATGTACGAAAAATATAAGGTTTTGGAGCGAAAGGGCATGGCCTTGTAGTATCTGTCTGCTCGCTATCCGTTGCAATAGCGGCACTATGCAGGGCTTCGCTGCACCGGCATCCATGTCTCCTTATGGGAGCCATGCCTGCCGGGCGCTCAGCACCTGCATAGCGCCGCTATTTCCACTACTATCGAGGCTATTTTGAAAGGACCGTCTTTGTAGCACTAGCTATCAACCCGATTCCGTAGCAAAGCAAGTATCTGCCACACCCTTAGCAAGCCAAAAAGCTGGGCGCAAAGCAGTGATAGCAAGCCGAGCAGGATAACCGCCAAGCGCCAATCCAAACTGCTGGAATGCAATGCGAAGCAAGCCGCAATCAGACAGAGCACATAGGCCGAAACCCGAAAAAGTCCTGACCAACTCTGCTGCAAAGAGAAGATCTTAACGGCATAGGCATAGTTGAGTCCACCAGCAAGTATCTGGGTGGCCAGGGTGGCCACAGCTGCGCCAGTTGCTCCATAATCAAAAATCAGCAAATAGTTTAGGCCGATATTGAGCAATACGCAAAGAGCAGCAATCCCATTTTGGATCATCACCTTGTTGCCAGCTACGAGCAAACTGCCATAAACGTATACCGAAGAAGAGAAGACATAGGCAATCATCAGAAAGCCAAACACTTCGCCATAGGCGCTGGTAGAATCAACATAGAGCATATCCATGATTGGCTGACGGAAAAACCAGCCAATGACAGCGGAAGTAGCGGCAATTACGAAAACCGCAGAGCCGCCAAGCTTCGCTAGAGATTCAATCGACTTTTTTTCGGCTAGCAAGCGCGAAAACATCGGCATTAACAAGGTCGAAAAAAGCAGTGCCACAATCGTTGCAGCATCCAGAATTCTGTATCCAGCTGCATACACTGCTGTTTGTTCCGGCCCGTCTGTCAGCAGCTCCTTGAGCATCACGCCATCTATTCGAAAGTAGATGCTCATCAACAGTCCGATTAGCGCATAGGGCAAACTGTCTTGGAGCAGTTGCTTCATCTCCCGGCTGTTCCAGCTCCAATGCAACTTTCCGACCAGGGATTTGAGCACAAACAGGCCTAGCAGCAGAGCCAAGGCATAGCCAATAGTTTGAGCAAAAACAAAATACTCAATTCTGAATTCGCCGAGTACATTTCCCCAAAGAAGCGCCGCACAGATGATGATCATGATCAGCTTGTCGCTGATGGATAACAGGCTGTCCCAACGAAAATGCTGAAGGCCGGAGACATTGGAGCGAACAAATAGAAGAGCTGAAAGCAAGATCTGGTTTAAGACCAGAAAAATCAACAACCGCATTTGCAAACCCTCATAGGCCAAATAGATACCGCCGAGGATACAGATAAACACATAAGCTGCAGAAAGCAGTAACTTAAGCAGAGCTAATTGGGGCACCTGATGACTTACCCGTCCTGGATCAGTGGCGATGGCACGATTGTTATAGTTATTGATGCCAAAGTCAAGAAGTATGTGAAAGAGATAGGTGAAATTGAAGATGCCGAAATACAGCCCATATTCACCAGCTTCCACCGTGTTTTGCACGGTGCGATCTATACCAAAAATCCAGAAAGGTTTTACAATCAGGTTTAGCAGTAACAGGAAAGCTAAGTTGCTGACGAAACTACGATTGCTGGAATTCATTCCTTTTCACTTAATTTGCGCCCACATAAGTGCCGATGACCAAGAGACCAAAGATAGCAGTAAATACAAGATTTCTCCTGAAAGACAAGCTCGAAGGCATCGGAAGATTTACCGACGAGTCGCTGAGCAGAATGTGCCGGGCACACCCTGAAGTGGATTTTCTTTTTCTCTTTGATCGTCCTTATCACGAATCTTATATCTACAGTGAAAATGTAAGCGCCCAGGTTGTATTTCCACCGGCTCGCCATCCAATCCTGTGGTATCTCTGGTTTGAATGGGCCTTGCCATCCATACTACGCAAGTCTG
>JAHDEE010000142.1 GCA_020629005.1 Chitinophagales bacterium | reverse complement strand
CAGTGACCTCTGCCCTGTCAAGGCAGCGCTCTAAACCAACTGAGCTAATGACCCCGATTGGACGGTAAATATAGGCAAATATTTGAGCAGCAGTTCAACTCTATCTCGTATTTTTCCATTTTTGGTAATCTTCAAGAGCTTGCCGAAAATCCTGATGCCGGGGTACCAGGTCTATCAAACCAACTTGTGTCTCTATCAGATAGCGCCATATCTTGTAGGCGGACAAAATTATGTAAGAAATGCAAGTTGCTATTGCGGCCCCTTCTACGCCCATCTGTGGAACCAGCAAGAGGTTTAGCACAATTGTACTCAACAGACCGATTAATGCAGCATAGGTATTTATATGAAACTTGCCTAGCCCCGAAAAGTACTGGCTGATAACTGAGGAGAATCCGAATGTGGCTACACCAGGAGTCAGCAGCAAGAAGATATACTTGGTTTCTGTGAAGTCCTTACCAAATACCATACTGAAAATAAAACCAGGTGTCAATAACAATGGGAGAAGTAGCAATACGGTAAGCAAACCACTGACCTTTGTTAACCTTAGACTCAGGGCAGCTGCCTCCTTTTCATCTGCTAGATTGGCAATCCTGGTGTACAGGACCATGCCAATGCTCTTGGGAAGAATCCAGAGTACCTCTGCTATTCTCAAGCCCACACTGTATTTCCCTACAGCCTCGACATCGTAGAACTGCTCTAAAACAAACAAACTCAATCGATAGCTTAGAAACTGCGCAATGTTGGCCAACTGAGCAAGAGTGCCGTAATTGCTCACCTGCTGCAGACTATTTCGATATCCAGGCCAACTACTTTGTTGCTTCCCCCTGAGACCAAGAAAAAGTACCAACAGATAGGCAATACCAAATGCCACATAAAGAGCAAATAGGTAATCAGAAATGACTGCATTTCCGCCATACACCGAGGTGGCGAATAGTAACAATACCAGCAACACCTGAACTAACGCACCCGAATTGTGCGCAATGACACGCTCCCGACCCAAGAGAATATTGGTATGTATCGTGTACAGCGCATTGAGAAAGGATAGCCAGACCAGATGCCAAACATATTCTCTCGGAATCATCTCCAGGTAAAGTAACACTGCAGCCCCCAGAAAACTACAAAGCAGGCTCCAGATGTAGAGAGGAGGTACAAGTCTGGAAGTGTCAATACGAGGCGTAAGGTATACCAAAGCACCACCTCCGCCCAAATTACTAATCAACAAGATCAAAGTGATTCCGGCCATAAGAACGCTTATGGCACCCTGGCCCTCCGCACCCAAAAAGTTAGTCACCAACACCATGGTGCCCAGCTGCACCAGCGTAGCAATAAGTCTGGTCCCAAATGTGTTTAACAGTTTTTCTAACAAGCCTGAAATCTAATATGAACTCACCTGTTGCGATGCGGCTCCGACGCAAGCACCTCCTTGTAAAGGTCGTAAAACTTCTTTCCAATCACTTCGTAGCTAAAGTTTTCCTTCACAAAACGATGTAAGTAAGCTGCCTTGTAAGACGCCAGTTCTCCGATCATCTTCACAATGGCTCGCTCCAGTGAAACAGTGTCGTTTACAGGAATAGATTCCCCTAACTGCGGTTTCATGTATTCCCTGGGCCCCCCGCAATCTGTCACGATAACCGGTTTGCCATGAGCCATGGCTTCAATAGGCACGATCGAAAAGGTCTCGAATCGACTATTGACGATTAGGATTTGGCTGTCAGCCAACATCTCATGGATCACTTTATTGTCTTTGTACCCGTGAAAAGTTACAAGCTCGCTTCCAAGATTCAATTTTTGCGCTAGCCTCTTAAGGAAGCCTTCGTCAGGACCGGTACCGATGATATGCAGATGAATGTCTTGTCTTACTTCTGCAACAAGTTTCACGGCCTTGAGAATTCCGCTGATGTTCTTGATCTTATCATTCAAGATCGAGATATGTACCAAATGAATGCGGCCATCTGCATGGAGATTTCTCGTTCTAAACTCAGAAGGAATATCCACCACATTGTGGATTACCTTGTAAGACGGATGGTCAAGTCCTTCTTTCTTCATAGCATTTGCCAGAAATGCAGACACCGTAACTACCCGGCTCGCGGCCCTGAGATTGCTTCTGGTAATATTCCTGAAAAACAGCCCCTTATAGGCGCCTACCTCAGGAAGAAATCCGGACCATCTTTCCGTAATTATGTATGGAATGCCGTACTTCGATAGTAAGTAATGTGCAAAAAAATCGGGTCTCGCCAACACATTAAGGTCCACAATGTCTGGTGCCGAACCCCAGAGTTCCAGCAATTGTCTATAGGCTTGTTTGTGCAGCTGTCGGTTGAGAAATACGTTTCTGAGTTTTCCAACGAGGCCTATAGCACCAAAGTAGCCTCTAATTACTGTAATGTCATCCTCTCTGCTAACAACTAGTTCTGTCCTGCCCTGTGCCAGCGAAGGATCTTTACTCACATAGATAACGGCGACCTCGGCGTACCTCGATACGGCCTTTGCCTTACGATAAATAGCTATGGCTGTCAGCGGATTCAACCTGCTAGGGTACCATTTGGCAAGAAAAAGTACCCTAAGTCGTGGATGGTGGCTCAAAGAGTGGCAGCTTTTTGCAGTTGCTTAAAGAAGGGATTTCAAGAAGCTTTCAAAGGCTTCCCAGTATTCTTTATTGCTAGGGTTTTTCTCCCACAGTGCTTTGGCCCCATGCACCCCTTCTGCCTCTGGAACAAATTGTGTCAGCTTCGATTTCTCGATTGTGGATACGAGTTTAGCTACATCTTTCGCTTCGTCTTTGCTCGAAGTGATAAAGCAAGGTTTGTTTAGCTTGGCGCTTTCTTTCGCCACTTTTAGCTTTTCCCCAAAATACTCACCAGGACTGAAAGCGGCTAGTGCCTTTACTTGTTCATTATTATTGGCGATTACTAAAGCCAGACTGGCAGAATAGGAGCTCCCCACCAACAGTACGGGTTTCCCGTACTTTTTGGAAGCGTATGCAATGCCCGCCTCAATATCCGCTTTTGCATCCAAATACTCAGTGTCAAGTTTTGCTGCAATAGCCCTGGTCGCAGTCTGATTGTCTGCACCAAGTAAAGTGCCACCACTCCTTTGATCCAGAGCAAGGCAATTGAAGCCCAGCGTCTTGAGTCTCGTCGCAATTTCTTTATACTCTTCCTTATTGGAACGAGCCTGATGACAGAGGACAGCAACAGGAGCATCGTCATTCAAATGATACAAATCAGCCGATATCTCAAGCCCATCAGCGGCAGTTAATGTCTGTTCTTCAAAGAGCATAGGTTTGGTTCTTTCAATTGTATCAATGGCCACAACTGGCGGCTTTTCATTCACATTCGGTTTGGGTCTGCTGGCTTCGTCCCAGCAAGCTGTAAATATCAAAATTGAGCCTAGCAGGCAAAAGGGTAGCAGATACGCTCTCATGGACTTGGTTTATGGCTCAAATGTAATGTGATTCTATGACTATGTAGGCTGCCAATCAATATTTGATCCTACAAATGCCCGAAACGCCGGAGTACAGGTCATTATTGCCCAAAAAAAGCGCGGCTTACTTCTTTATGCAGTAAGCAATCGGTAACTTTGCAGTTGGAATTGTGATTTATAACGGAAAAATGTAATTTGATATTATGGTACAAGCAATAACGATGGCCGTCCCATTATTTGGTGTAGTGGCTCTGCTATATACCTTTTGGAAGTTCGGCTGGGTATCCAAGCAAGATGTAGGAACGGAAACAATGGCGCGTATTGCAAACAATATATCTGATGGCGCCATGGCCTTCCTAAAGGCCGAATATCGGGTTCTCTCGCTGTTTGTGCTGGTAGTAGCCGTTTTGCTTGCTTGGTCAGGCAGCACAACTGCAGGCTCTTCGCCATTAGTAGCGCTGTCATTTGTGCTCGGAGCCATTTGTTCAGCCCTGGCAGGCTATATAGGAATGAAAGTAGCCACCAAAGCAAATGTAAGAACGACCAATGCAGCAAGAACCAGCTTGGGTGCTGCTCTGGAAGTAGCTTTTGCAGGAGGTGCTGTAATGGGACTAGGTGTGGTAGGACTAGGAGTTTTAGGACTAGGACTGCTTTATATCGTCTATAGCAATATGGGCTGGGAGATTGAAAGAGTATTGACAGTGCTTACTGGTTTCTCTTTCGGAGCCTCTTCTATCGCGCTCTTTGCCCGTGTAGGTGGAGGAATCTATACCAAAGCTGCCGATGTCGGAGCTGACCTTGTTGGTAAAGTGGAGGCAGGAATACCGGAAGATCACCCATTGAATCCAGCGACTATCGCAGATAACGTAGGAGATAATGTAGGAGATGTAGCAGGAATGGGCGCCGACCTGTTCGAGTCTTATGTAGGCTCGATCATCGGTACCATGGTTCTTGGAGCAGCTTTCATGACAAACAATGTTCCTGGTTTTGAGGCCAGCAATGCTTTCGGTGGACTTAATGCTGTAATGTTGCCCCTTGTTCTGGCGAGTCTTGGCATTATTACCTCAATTATAGGAACCTTCTTTGTGAAAGTAAAAGACGGTGGCGACCCTCAAAAGGCTCTTAACCGTGGCGAATTTATTTCGGCAGGACTTATGCTTGCAGGTACTTTTGCTGTCGTGCAATGGCTGATGCCGGAAACATGGAGTTTCAATGGTGCCAGATATACTTCTATGGGTGTGTTTTGGGCAGTGATCATTGGTCTGGCCTCAGGGATACTTATTGGCTTGATTACAGAATACTATACCGGTACAGGAACTCGTCCGGTGAAGTCCATCGTGAAACAATCCTTGACTGGTGCAGCGACTAACATTATTGCAGGTCTGGGTGTGGGAATGATCTCTACTACTATTCCGATCATCATTCTAGCCGCAGCAATTGTTGGGGCACATTACTTTGCTGGTCTTTACGGAATCGCAATTGCGGCAGTAGGAATGCTTTCAAATACAGGTATTCAGCTGGCAGTAGACGCATATGGACCGATTTCAGATAATGCTGGTGGTATTGCTGAAATGGCAGAACTTCCAAAAGAAGTACGTCAAAGAACTGATAAGCTGGATGCAGTAGGAAACACGACTGCAGCAATCGGTAAAGGTTTTGCCATCGGGTCAGCAGCACTTACTGCATTGGCTCTTTTTGCTGCCTTCATGACTACAGCCGGAATCAACACCATTGATATTGCAAAGCCGCAGGTGATGGCAGGATTGCTCTTGGGTGGTATGCTTCCATTCTTGTTCTCTGCTCTCTCAATGAACGCGGTAGGACGTGCAGCTATGGATATGATTAACGAGGTACGAAGACAGTTCAAGGAAATCCCCGAGCTTAAGAAAGCGCTCGATGTAATGAAGAAGAACGATGGCAAAGAAATGAGTAAGTGGAGCGATAGTGATCGCAAAATTTTCCAGGCTGCAGATGGAAAAGCGGAGTATGGCAAATGTGTGGATATCTCAACCAAAGCATCTATTCGCGAAATGATTCTACCTGGTTTGATCGCAGTGATCTCTCCTGTAGCGGTTGGTTTCCTTGGTGGTGCCGAAATGCTGGGAGGTTTGCTTGCAGGTGTAACCGTATGTGGTGTTTTGATGGCAATCTTCCAGTCCAATGCAGGAGGAGCCTGGGATAATGCAAAGAAGATGTTTGAAGAGGGTGTAGAAATAGACGGTAAGATGTATTACAAAGGATCTGACCCTCACAAAGCTACCGTAGTTGGTGATACAGTTGGTGATCCATTCAAGGATACCTCTGGACCTTCACTAAACATTCTACTAAAGCTAATGTCTGTAGTTGCTCTTGTGATCGCTTCTATGATCTAATCTAGCTAAGAAAGCTTCAAAATAGCAGCCCTTCAGATTGATACAATCTGAAGGGCTTTTTTTTCGTCTAATCGGATTTCTTTTTAACTATTCGCAGCCGTCTGAGCCTTATTAGTTTTGCTTTTTTGCGTAAATTGCGCTAGCCAAAAAGAAGACTTGAATTAATAAAAATTATCATGGAAAATTTGAGCGTGCTTACAGATGAGGAAAGAGCGCAATTATACGCCGCCCCTTCGTTGATTAGCTATCTCATCGGAGGTGCTGATGACAATCTGGACAAGAACGAAAGAGATACCGCCATCAAAATCGCCAACTACCGTAAATTTACTTCAGACTCAGCACTGCACTATTACTACGAACAGGTAGGACTTGTTTTTGAACCCACGCTTGACAAACTGATTAGCGAGTTGCCTGCTACAGCGGCTGAGAGAACCCCCATACTCAGTGATCAGCTGGCAGCCCTCAACCCACTGCTGGCAAAGCTCGATCCCGAATACGCCGAAATTTTGCACAAAAGCTTTAAATCCTTTGCCCAGCATGTGGCCAAAGCAAGTGGAGGAATCCTTCGCTTTCTCAGCGAAAGTGCAGAAGAAAAGAAACTGGTCAATCTGGATATGCTCCAGATGCCAGAAGCCTAAAATTTATTATGGAATTGATTCACAGAAGCCCGCTACTTTTTAGTAGCGGGTTTTTATTGAGCTAAGGATTTTTGGTAGGGATGTTGCTTATTGACTTTTCTACGTCGAATCACTAAAAGAATTTCAGATGAGAGAAGAACGAAATGTTAATACAAGCAAGCAGCTCTTGTCTGAAGTACGTCGACAACTATTCTTTCATCTGGAAGGAATACCACTCACATTTGTGATTTCTGAACTCATTCGAAAGGGCTTTTTCAGCTATGCTGCCCATACACCAAAATTTGATTTTCACGAAGCCAGGAATTTCCTCCAGGCCAACAAGGCATACCTCAAGATTGCCCTGCGTTTGCTTTGCTCACTTGGCTGGTTCTACAAATCGGGTACCTGGGAGCATCCGCAATTCGGCCTCACAGAGCAAGGCAGAAGGGCACTCGAACTATTGCCGGCATACCGAAATGCTGCTGCGGCACTTCCCGCAGTACTAAACATGGAGGCAACCTTGTCTGGCGAAAACAAAGCAGCATTGGAGACCTATCAAAAGCTAATTCAACTATCGGAATTGAATTGGCGCATCGACTTCACAGACCAGCAAAAGGGTCCGGAACCTGCAGAAAGAACCATTCATCAATTGAAAGGATTGCTAGCAGGTCCCTCAATGGTGTTCCTTGCGCGTAAGAATTTACTGCCAACGACCCATAAACCCTTGGTCAGCAATCAAAGCTTGCAGGAAGCCGGTTTGTCTCAGGCAGGCATATCGGCACTAAAATCCCTGTTCGAACAACTCGACTGGCTTGTAAGTACCAGTGAAGGACTCAAAGCCAGTGAAAAAGGTCAGATGGCCTTTGATCGTGCTTTTGCATATGGTGTGACAGTTTCCTATCTACCCATGTTCAGCATGATGTCTGATTTGCTGTTCGGAGATCCTCTTGTTCTTTGGAAGGTACCAAAAGGCCAACCTGAAATCCATGTGGATCGCGCAATGAACGTCTGGGGAAGCGGAGGAGCCCACACCACTTATTTCAAGAAGATTGATGAAATTGTGATTGACATATTCAATCAACCTATAGAGCAACAGCCCGCTGGAATAGCCGATATGGGCTGTGGTGATGGACAGTTGCTAATTCATCTTTACAACCTAATAAAAAATAAAACCTCCCGAGGATCACAGCTCGATCAATATCCACTTCATGTCGTTGGTATCGACTTCAATGAAGCTGCCCTCAATAGCACTAAAGAGAATCTGGAGAAAGCAGGTCTGCCGTTCAAAACCACTCACGGAGATATCGGTAATCCTGATGAACTTAGCAAAAATCTCAAGCAACAATTCGATCTGGAACTGGGCGACTTCCTAAACGTAAGATCCTTTCTGGATCATAACAGGATTTATAATGCTCCTAAGCAAAAGCCAAATCATGGTCTCGAATCCACCTCCTGCTTTGCCTTTCGTGGCAAAGCCCTCAACAACGAAAATGTAATCCAAAGTCTGCTAGAACATTTCACAAAGTGGGTGCCACACGTCAAAAAGCACGGTCTTCTGGTGCTGGAATTACATGGTCTGGATCCTTTGTTGGTTGAAGCAAATCCGGGCAAGACGGCAATGATCGCCTACGAAGGTACACATGGGTTCTCAGATCAATATATTCTTGAGTTGCCGATATTTTTGGAAACCGCTAGACTGGCAGGACTACAAGCCATTCCGGAATTTCAAAACCAGTTTCCACGCTCCGAACTAGCCTGTATCAGTATCAATTTGTTTAGATAAAGAGTATGATATTTTTTGGAGCGAGGCATGATTTAGCGCGTTAGCTGCATTCCCGTGCTCCACTCTCACTCATGCTTAGTCTGCCTGCTCTTGCCAGGCTATTGCTGTCTTTCCGCAAAGCTCCAAGCCAGCACTAGCCGGCAATCGCCACGGCATACTAAGCATTCGTACCGCTTCGCCCGGGGCTATTTTGAGCTGTCTTCCCTTCGCGCTGGCTAAGCTGTCTCCTCGTATCGCCGATTCTCCAAGACTTATAGATACAGTTCTATACAATTGTCAAAAAGAATCACGATCTTTCAGATCCTCTGAGTTGACACGCCGCTATTAATGAGTGTCTCAGAGAGTAACAAATTGTACGTAAACTCAAATCTGTCAACCAATAAGCAAATGAAGATATCGGGAAGAATATTTGATGTTTTGGCAAAAAGGGACTTTTCAGGATCTATCCTTGTCAAAGACGGGAAAGTTGACAGCATTATTGAAGAAGGGAATTTTGATTCACCGCTAATCATGCCTGGCTTTGTCGATGCCCATATTCATATCGAAAGCTCAATGCTTACTCCGAGGGAATTCTCACGAATGGCCGTTCCACACGGCACAGTGAGCACAGTTTCTGATCCACATGAAATTGCTAATGTACTGGGTCTCGAAGGAGTCATGTACATGATCGAGAATGCAGCTGATTGCCCCTTGAAAGTGTACTTTGGTGCACCTTCTTGCGTGCCAGCTACTACCTTTGAAACGGCTGGGGCTACCGTTAGTACAGATGATATCGAAACCTTATTCAAGCGTGATGATATTGTTTACCTCTCCGAGATGATGAATTATCCAGGAGTACTATTTTCAGATCCGTCTGTGATGGAAAAGATAGCCCTGGCCAAGAAGTACAATAAACAGATCGATGGCCATGCTCCCGGCTTAACCGGCGACGATGCCCTAAAATACATCGCTGCTGGCATCAGCACCGATCACGAATGCTTCACCTATGAAGAGGCGCTTTTTAAGGTGAAAGCCGGCATGAAGATTATCATTAGAGAAGGCTCCGCAGCCAAGAATTTTGATGCACTCATACCATTGCTGGATGAGTTTCCAGATATGGTAATGTTTTGTAGTGACGATAAACATCCAAATGACCTGATTGTATCGCATATCGACGGATTGGTTCGCAGAGCCATAAAGCAGGGGTCCCAGCTCTGGAACATCTTGAGAGCTGTCAGTCTTAACCCGGTGACGCATTATGGACTAAATGTAGGTCTGTTACAGCAGGGTGACCCGGCAGATTTTGTGCTCGTCGACAACTTAGAAAACTTTAGCGTAATTTCTACATACATCGACGGTGAGCGTGTGGCACATGAAGGTAAGTCTGCGCAAGATTTTAAGCAGGCACACAACCTCAATAAATTTGAAACGGGCTTCAAGCAGCCAGATGATTTTTCGATGCCCTACAAGACCCACAAGGTGCGAATTATCGAAGCCCTGGAGGGCCAGTTGATCACCAATGAACTCATTGAGGAATGTACTGTGTTGGACGGATACATGGTTTCCGATACAGACCGAGATCTACTGAAAATAGCGGTGGTGAATCGTTACAGTGATCAGCATCCCGCCCTGGCATTCATACGAAACTTTGGATTGAAAAGGGGAGCCATTGCCTCTTCTGTTGCACATGACTCACATAATATAGTTGTTGTTGGTGTGGATGATCAGAGCATTGCGCAGGCAGTAAATGGGCTAATACATTGTGGTGGAGGTTTGTCAGTTGCCAATGGTCCGGAGGTAGAGGTTTTGCCTTTGGGCCTGGCAGGCATTATGAGCACCGAGCCAGGCGAGCAAGTGGCTCAAAAATACATCAGGCTGGATGCTGCTGCAAAGGAGCTGGGAACTCCCTTAGCGGCACCATTTATGACCCTTAGCTTTATGGCGCTACTGGTGATTCCGCAGTTGAAATTGAGCGATAAAGGTCTGTTTGATGGTTCAAGCTTCAACTTCAGTGAAATCTACGTATCCTAACGTCGATAGGGAAAATGCTTAACCAGCGCCGCGTTTAGATCATCAATCACGAGATTGGACGGCTGTGACCAGTCGGCTTCGATCTGACCAGAGATGGTCCAAAGGACCTCCCCATCATTGGCATTAACAAGTGTCATATTGGAGTAGATGTCATTGGATTTGTCAAGCCCTGTATTGGCCAACAAAGGCAATATGTTCTTCGACAAAATTCCGATCACTTTTACCCCTATATCAATGCCGTAAGAGGCAAGGTCTGAGAAGTATCGTTTCTTTTCTACACGGGATTGTAAAACGGCATCGACTCCCAGAATCTCCGCCAGCTCTTGTGGATCTTCTGCCCAGCTGTCTTTGATGCTAATTTCATTTTCTGCAAGCAGCTTATTGGTTCTGGAAACGGGCTGCAATCGCACTTTCATCGATCGTTTACCATTTTTGGTGCTTTTTAGCAGCTCATTCTGTAGCGAGATTTGAAATGCCCTGCTTTCAGCATTTAGCACTTCATCTAGTGCCTCCGCTTCATTTTGCAATCCTCGAAAGCCAGTAAGGATCATCTCTGGGGGTAGCACGGCAATCTCCTTGTGATGCGAAGTGATTTTTTTGAACTGCTTTGCCTGGTAGTATGGCTTGTTACAGCTACTTAAGAATAAACCAAGGCATAAGAAAGAGATGAGTAGGTAACGCATATTGCCATTTTAAATGAAGACGCACAATCTTGAGTCCGGATACATACTTTTGTGCGGAACTGAGCTTAATGGACCCAATTTACCACTGCTTATTCGTCCATGCTGCTGTCGATCAGCTCTTTGAACTGTGAGAATGCCTTAAAGATGGAACTCGCAATCTTGTCTTGGCCAGCTTCGGAATTGAGGTATTTTTCTTCGCTGCTATGCGTTAAAAATCCGCACTCTATCAGTACTGATGGCATCGTAGTCTTGTAGAGGACCAGAAAGCCCGCTTCCTTGACTCCGCGACTGTTTCTCAAGGCCTTGGTGGTAAATTGTTCTTCGACCAGAGAAGCAAACAGAATACTTTCTTCACGATATGCGTTTTGGAAGATGGATAGACGAATATGGCCTTCATCAGAATTAGGGTCGAAGCCGTCATATTTTGCCTGGTAGTCTTCCTCCATTGTAACAACCGAGTTTTCTCGTTTTGCAACAGTTAGGTTGGCATTACTCCTATGGGTACCCATTACATAGGTTTCGGTGCCATATCCTTGTTTACTGGCTGAAGCGTTGCAATGAACGGAAATAAAGAGATCAGCACCATTGCGGTTAGCAATGTCTGCTCTCTCTTTCAGTTCCAGAAACTTATCCGTTGTTCGCGTATAGATTACTTTAACGTCTGGGAAATTCTTGCTAATGTATTCACCAAGTTTTAACGATACTCCAAGAGCAATTACCTTTTCTTTTGTCTTGGATCCCAGACAGCCGCTATCTTTGCCGCCGTGTCCTGCATCGATGACAACGGTTTTTAAATGGTAATCGTTAGAATTGTACGGGCTTAGAGCTGTTGATGAAATTTGCCAAAGAATCAGGGGCAGAACCAGCAAACTGAGAAGTAGACCTTTTTTCATTAAACTAAAGCGGTTTTCGTTAATCAGATTTTGGTTAATTTCCGCACACAAAAATAACAACAAATCAGCTTGTTCCTAAAACTACTATCTGCGATCACGGTCTGTCTGTTTTTTATACAGTTGCAACCCTCGGCTATATTGGTGGCGGAGAACCCTGTTTGGATTTGGCCAACAGCAGATAGTTTAATAGTTCAAGGCGCTGATTCTCTTGCCATAGACAGCCTTGGACTTGATAGTCTTAGAACAGACAGCCTCCTGGCAGACACCAGCAAAACGGCCATGGTCAAGAAAGACAGTATTCGTATTCCTATTGCAGAAAATGCTATGGAGGCCGAGTTGGTTTACAATGCTGAGGACTCTATTGTGTATGATCTGCAACAAGAGATGGTCTTCTTGTACGGAAAGGCCAAACTCGAACAAGAGGCGCTGAACCTCGATGCTGCGGAAATCAACTTTTCTTATGAAACACGGTCGCTATCTGCCAGAGGCAGAATCGATTCGACTGGACATTTGGTAGATATTCCCCATTTTCGCGATAAGGATCAAGACTTCTATGCCAATGATCTGGAGTACAACTTTGAGACCAATAAAGGTCGCATTAAGCAGTTGATGACACAGGAAGGTGAAGGTTACCTTGTTAGCCGAAAGGTGAAGAAGAATGAGCGCGATGAGCTTTTCGGCAAAGATGCCTACTATACAACTTGTAATCTTGAGCATCCACATTATGCAATAGAGGTTGATAAGGTAAAAGTAGTACCCAACAAAGTTGTGGTTTCTGGTCCGGCCAACCTGGTGATCCAGGATGTTAAGACGCCAATTTTTCTGCCCTTTGGAATCTTTCCCCTGGATAAAGGTCGACGCTCAGGCATTATATTGCCGACGTATGGAGAGTCGCCCAGACAAGGCTTTTACCTGAAAGGGCTGGGTTATTATTTTGGCATCAGCGATTACCTGGATCTATCACTGAGGGGAGACTTCTACACAAGTGGCACCAGAGTATTGAGAGGACAAGCAAATTATGCAAAGAGGTATAAATACGACGGATCGATTTCTGTGCAAAGAGGATCAGAGGTAATAGGGGATAGGGATACCACGGATGTTCGATATGCCACCAATAGTATACAGATCAACTGGAGTCATCGACAGAATCCCAAGGCTCGACCTTATTCTCAGTTCACTGCCCGGGTTTCTGCCGGTTCGACTAATTTTAATCGGGATTTTGAAGCAGATAGCGAACGCTATCTTAGCAACCAGTTGGGAAGTAGTATCAGCTACTCGCACAGTTTGCCTGGTACTCCGTTTCGACTTTCTCTGGGCGCTTCCCATTCTCAAAATATCAGCTCTGGCCTATTTCAAGTTACTTTACCTGAGCTCAATATAGATATGGATCGGCAGTTTTTGTTAAAGCGCAAGAAGAAGGTAGGAAAGGAACGCTGGTATGAGAAATTTGCCACCAGCTATGACTTCGACGCCAGGGCCAAACTAGAGACGCTCACTGATTCGCTTTTTACGCAGAGCTCACTTGATGCCCTCTTATACGGGGCAAAGCAGTCTTCTACAACTTCAGCGAACTTCAAGGTAATGAAACATTTTACCCTGACGCCTAATTTTACGGTCACCAATCGCATCTACCCAGAAAGCTATGAGCGCAAAGTAGACCACTACTTTACACCTGTTGTTGATGAGTTTGGTGAGCCAGTATTAGATGATTTTGGCAATCCAAGAATTGATACCACTGGAGTGATCAGTGATGTCGTCGTAAAGGGATTGAAGTTGCCAACAGACTACAGTGCCGGTACCAGCTTGCGCACAGCACTCTTTGGCATATATCAGTTCAAGGGTAAGATAAAAGCCCTGAGACACGAAATGCGGCCTGGAGTCTCCTACAATTATACGCCTGACTTCGGCAAAGAGCGGTATGGATACTGGAAGAGCTATGTAGACACCATCTCCAATGATACAGTGGATTACAGTGTGTTTTCCAAGTATAGTTCACTGTACGGAGCACCTGGCAGAGGAGAACGACAGACGGTGCGCTTTGATGTTAGCAATGTTTTTCAGATGAAGGTTTTCGACAAAAAGGACACCCTAAACCAGGAGCGAAAGATAAACCTGTTGAATCAGCTAAATTTTGGTGTGTCGTATAACTTTGCAGCAGAGCAGTACAAATGGTCATCGATCACGATGAATGGGGCGACCAACATTTTTCAAAAGATCAATGTGAATTTTGGGGCAAGCTGGGATCCTTATAGTGTGAATGAGGAGGGGCAGAGGCAAAATGTATTGTGGTTCAGAGAAAAGAAATGGAAACTGGCACAGTTTGCCACTGCCAATTTGTCCCTTTCTACTACTTTCAACTCGACCGGACTGTTTGCTGAAAGCGGTGCATCCCGACCCCAGGTTCAGCATGCAATAGACACTCGAATGAGTGATGTGACTGTTGCATCTGCAAGACAAGAGCTGCAAGATATTGTGGAGTTTCCGGAGGACTACTTCGATTTTGATACCAAATGGAACCTTAGGCTCAACTACAATCTCCGAATGTCCTCCATCTACAATCTTGAGAAGCAGGACTTTGAACTAAAGCAGAGCTCCAATACGCTCAACGGAAGTGTAGATTTAAGTTTGACTCCCAAATGGAAGATTGCCGTATCAACTGGTTACGATTTTGTGCTAAAAGACCTGAATAGAACTGATGTTCAGATCATCAGGGATTTACATTGTTGGGAGATGAGATTCAATTGGGTTCCAAGTGGATACGGGCGTAGGTATGAGTTTGTGATCCGAGTGAAGTCCAGCATGTTGCAGGATCTTAAGTTGACCAGGCGTAGAACCATCCGAGATTATTGATCGATTGTATTTAGAATTATCTACCTTTGTGTAGAAAGCGTCAATTCTGAATGAAGATCAATTATGCCTGTGAAAGCCGTCCTGATCGATGATGAGCAGCACAATTGCGAGACTCTGTCTTTGCTGCTGAAGCGCTATTGTCCGGCTGTTAGGGTAATTGCTGCCTATACAGACCCTCAAAAGGCAGTACAAGAGATTCCAGAGCTGCAACCCGATTTGCTTTTTTTGGATGTACTGATGCCGGCTATGACAGGTTTTGATTTGCTGGAGCAACTGGGCGAACAACTGAGCTTGAAAGTAATTTTTGTAACTGCGTATAATGAGTATGCGCTGAAAGCAATTAAGTTTTCTGCCCTTGATTATCTTTTGAAGCCGATTGAGATCGAGGAGTTGCAACGTGCCGTCGCGAAAGCCGAGAAAGCACAAAATGTTTCATCGACTGTTGAACAACTACAACTGCTGCGCGAGAATCTCGAGTCTATGCAATCGGGACCCAAGAGGATTGCACTGACCACACTTGACGGACTAATCTTCGTAGAAACGAAAGAGATTATTCGCTGCGAGGCGGAAAGCAACTACACCATAGTACATGTGAAGAACGGGAACACAGTGGCGGTTAGTAAGTCACTCATTGAATTTGAGCGCCTTTTGGGGGATTTTCATTTTTTTAGAGTCCACAATTCACATCTTATTAATGTCAACCACATCGCAGAATATCATAGGGGAGATGGCGGCTATTTGGTGATGTCGGACAAAGCGCTGGTGGATGTGTCCCGTCGTCGAAAAGAGGCTTTTCTGAAAAGGTTGAATAGGATTTGACTGCCATTATCGCCAGTTCGGTGCAATTTTTCAGACATAAAAAAAGACAAAGAAAGCGAACTTTCTTTGCCTTTAGATTAGGGAAAACACTAAACACCAACTTTCTATCTCTAAGTTAAGAAAAACTATTTGTAAAATGAACGACAACGAGCAAATGGCCGTCGCAATTGAGCAAACGGTTGAAATAGGCGGTTAGTCGGTGGTGTATGGTGTTAGCTTGCGTGAGGGATTGAAACGGAACGAGGCGCCGGGGATAGCGAGTGAGGCGTGACGGATGGGGGCTCGGAGCTTGCGGAGAGACCACAGCCGGCACTAGCCGAACCGCTAGCCACAAGCTGAGTATTAGTGGAAAGCCCGACCCGGAGTGACTGTAGCGCAGGTGTGAACCTGTGCGAAAGGAACGAAGGGGCACGCCCAAAAAAAATAGTAAATGATTAGGATTTGGTTGCTGATTATGCCGTTTTCAAGTGCATTTTGCCATCCATACCGTCAAACATGCCGGTTACTCAATGAGCCTTGTTGTCGGCTGTAAATTGGTCTATCTTCGGGTCATTTATTCATCTCCCGTCTCATCACTTCAACCATTTTTTGTGAAGCT
>JAHDEE010000141.1 GCA_020629005.1 Chitinophagales bacterium | reverse complement strand
AAATGCAGGCTGCAGATGAGTGACTGAGTGTGCCACTGGCGGGGGCTCCGACCTAAGGAGGAGACCACGGCAGTGGATACACGAAGCGCTCAGATGCAGCCTGCATTGCAGCGAACAGCGGGTAGTCAGTTTCCGGGTGGACTATAGCTTCGCTCCTGATTTTTAAATATTAGCCCTTGGAAAGCCGGAGAGGTGGGGATTGAATATTCGATTCAGTGGCCCGCTAAATCGGCAATTGAAGGAGCGGAGAGTGCAAATATTTTGCCTGGTTTGAAAAAAAAATTGAAAAAAAATGCCTCCAGTGGGGGTAACAGCGCCTGTCAATCGTCTATATAACAGTAAGTGCGGACATAGCACTAGTGATTGGGAAGAGATAAGGTTTTTTTGACAAGCTGTAACATCTATTGACCCTAAGCCGTTTCAGCAGCACCCGAGTTCTTTCCCTGTTAAAATGAATGTGATGATTAGTTCAGGAATTACAAGAATAGAAGCAAATCATACTCCCCTTGAATTTTCACTTAAGTTGATATTCATCTCTTTAACCCTCTTGGCTGTGGTTACAGCTAATGTTTACCTATACCTTAGCCCTGAAATTGTATCAATGGAGCCTGTATTTTCTGCGAGTGAAGTTGTTCAAAGTATTATGGAGCGGCTATAATTTGTACGAAGTCGTGGCAGTCTGCCCAAATTGTTTGTTCAGACATTTGGCCACGGAGTCGACAGGACCCATTTACTCAGGTAAATGAGAACGAAAGGACCATCCGATTTTATTGAAGATAATCCCTGGCAGCATTCATTTGTGGCCGGGGATTCGCATTTTCAGGGTATTGGGGCTTCTCCCGGGTTACTATAACAGTTTTAATCGACTTCCAGCCTTTAGAGAATGACCTCTTGTGGGCTTGAAATGGCTGGTTGAGTCTGATCATTCACCAATGTGGTGTTGATACCGTCTACGTTGGTACTACTTTGGTATAGGATTACATTGCCAGATAATACAGCAATGAAGGATAAGCTAATTAAGAGCATTTTAAAAGAGAACTCGCGGGTACCGAGTTTGTCCTCTGCTCTTGTTTTTCCAGAGGCTATCATGATTCTACTTTTCAAAAATTAAGTTGTGGTACCAGTATGGTAGCCAAAACTGTACCGCAAAAGGCGGATCAATCTGTTAGATAGTGTAGAATTATTCTATATTATCAGGGTTTCGGGTTTCGATTTAAGTCGGCTCAAACTGCTTTGATCATAAAACGCTGAAAAATAGCCTTTTATTGCGCCTCTTTTCTTTTGAATAAGTACGCTCAAAAAGTAGATTTAGTTGCTTGAAGGGTAAATATTTTTTAGCGCTGATCTGAGATCCTTGTAAATAAATTTGAATCCGTACTGTGTTATTTTCTGGGCACTCACCCTTGCACTGTACAATAAAATTGACGCCATTTCACCTAGTACAGTTGTAAACAGGATCCTTGGGGAGGGAAATATTATTGCTTTTTTTGATTTTACTTCCTTGATAATGTGCATGAAATCCAGGTATGTTTCTGGTTTTGGTGCCACTGCATTAAAGATTCCTTCAAAGTGTACATTTTCAATGGCGGTTTCTATCAGCCTACATAAGTCGGTCAAATGAATCCAGGAGTAGTACTGCTTTCCACTTCCCATGGAGGGGGCCAGTCCAAAATTGAGGGACATGGTGGTTTTGGGCAATGCTCCACCTTCTTTACTTAGCACAATGCCAATGCGAAGGATGCAGGTGCGTATGCCAAGCTTGTTGAAGCTACTGAGCTCCTGCTCCCAAAGCTGACAAACCTCGCTAAGAAATACCGGCTGAGGTCCATGCTCTTCTGTTAGCCACTGGTCGCCCCGATCGCCGTAGAATCCGATAGCGGAAGCACAGATTACTGAGGAAACACTGTGATCCAGTCTTTCGAGCGTATCGTGCAGCAATTTTGTACTTAATATCCTACTGTCGATGATTTCTTTTCTGCGCTTTTTAGTCCATCTGCCCTCAGCAATATTGGCACCGGCAAGATGTACGATAGTATCTACTCCTTTGAATGCATCTTCCTCAATTTCCCCTTTTGCTGGGTCCCATTTAAAGACCGGGACATCCTTAATTGATCGAGGGTTTCGGCTCAAATGGACCACTTTGTGACCGATGCTAAGCATGCGTTTTGTTAGTTCGCTTCCAATCAGTCCTGAGCCGCCAGTAATTAAAATCCTCATCTTTTTGTCTTCAAAGTGTGATAAAGGAACAAAATACTGCACTTATAGTTGTAGGAGGGGCTATTGCGCCCAGGGATTCAGCAAATTTTGTAATTTGATCACAAAGCACAATTCTAACAAAGCAATGTGGATCGACTAAAGAAATATGAGATGCTTACGAATGAGGCACTGTTACTGGCTTATATTCGCCGGGACGATGCCTTTGCATTTCTGGCGCTTTTCAAGCGCTATGAGCGTCGACTTGCCTCTTTCTTCCGTAAGGGAGTGTCTGATCAAGAAGATTGTCGGGATTTGGTGCAGCAAACTTATACGGATCTCCTGGATTCAAAAGCCTTCAAAAGTAATGGCATAAAAGACTTTGAGAAGTTTCTTTTTAAGCTTGCCTTTTACAAGCGTTGTGAGTACTACCGAAGCAAACAGAAGAATGCACATGAGGTAGTAGATAGTGAGCAGGTTAAACAACTAGGGCAAATTGCCTACATCAGTGAGTTGGCCTTGCTTGAGCTGAAGGAACAGCGACTTCAGCGTTTGCAACAGGCAATAGTGTTACTACCTCAACAGCAGCAGAAAGCCACTCTGCTGCAATTGCAGGGAAAAAAGTATGACGAAATTGCCGTAGCAATGGGCATCTCCGCTACAAATGTGGGGACCTTGATCAATAGGGCTCGGCAAAGACTTCGCAAGATGCTAAATACTTAAGTAAATGCTTAAGCATGAAGGAAGAAGATAGGTTGCCGTCGCAACTTAGCAGAGATTGCTGGGCTGATGAGCCCGAACGTTGGATGGCGTATTTGGAAAAGCAGCTTTCCAGTGATGACCATGATCAGATGCAAACACATCTTGATCAATGTTCTTCCTGCGTTGAGCTGTTGGAAGAGCTTCAGGATTTTTTTGCTGACAGCGATGCGAGCGAAATGGACGATCTGTTGCCAGGCTCTGACTGGTACCTGGCGGAAACGAATCGTCATCAATCGGCCTTGAACCTTGCTCAAATTTCTGAGGCGATATTTTCGCCATTCGGTAGACTAAAGCAGACAGGCGAGACTGTACTTATTACGATCAGAAGCGTAGCTCCGGTCCTTTTCCTGGTTTGTTTCTTTGCCAGCAGTCTTTGGCTTTTGCAATCGATTCGTCCTTCCGCCATTGAAATGCAGAGTTCCAGCTATCCAGATAAGAACATAAAGGTACAATCCTTTGTCAATGCGGCGGATCAGCTTGATCCGATGGCTTTGGCTCGTCATCAGGGCTATGCTTTCTATGATGGATCAAAGACTAGACGCATTGTGTCTGGCAGTGGAGATTCTTTTGCAGCGATCGGTCACCTGAGATTCTCTTCAGCACCTTTCTTCAGCACTGGATTCTAATGCGTTAGGGCAGTAAATTGAAATGTGTATTCATGCCATTGTCTGACAAGCAAAGTGTACTTGAATCCTTATTTTTGTTTGATTCTAGAGATTTTTGTTATTGATAAAAATATTTTGATTTTATGGTAAATCTACTGCGTGGGAGGTCCATTCTATTCCTCCTTATCTGTTGTGTGTTGGCCTTTGGATGCCAATCAGAGGGAGGTAGTAGTGGCGACACCGGTGCCGAGCCGGGAAGTGCAAAGGCTTCTGCCCGTGCAAATGATCCCACTGTTATCGTTCATGAGCTTTCAGACCCAGACAACCTCAATCCTGTCACTTATCAAAGTGCAGGTACTGGCTATGTACTGAACAAGATTTCATATTCCTTGCTACAAACGGATTTTGAAACGCTCGAATACCTACCGGTGCTGGCTAAAGCTCAGCCAGTAATTGAAGAGCGTACAGACAGCGACGGACTTTTAATTACCTATGAAATCAGACCTGAGGCGACCTGGGACAATGGTGATCCGATTGTTGCGGAAGATTTTGCCTTTACATTGAAAGTACTTTTGGCGCCAAGTGCAGCGGTTGACAATGCGCGGTCTCGTCCTTACTTTGAATTTATCGAAGATTTACGACTATATCCGGATGACCCTAAAAAAATGACCTTTGTTTGTAAGGAGAAGTATATCAGAGCCAAGTCTTCTACAGCTTTGGGGCCATTGCCAAGATACGTTTACGATCCTGAAAACAAGCTGGGTAAGTTTACTGTCAAGGAGTTCTCAGCGAATGCGGATAAGTACGCCAAAGATCCGGATGTTGTGGCCTTTGGAAAGAACTTCTCCGAACCAAAGTATGAAAGAGAAAAGGGCTATATCGTAGGATCTGGACCTTACGAATTTGACGGTTGGATTACTAATAAGAGCATTACGTTGAAGCGTAAGAAGAACTGGTGGGGAGACAAATTGGCAGGTACCAATAACTTCTTCACTGCGGTACCACCGACTATTGTACACGAAACAATTAAGGACCAGACTACTGCGATTACTGCAATGAAAAGTGAGAAACTGGATGTAATGAGAGGCATTAAGCCGAAGGAGTTTGTGGACCTGCCTAAATCCGAAAAGTTCACGAAGAACTTCAATCGTCATTCTCCGATTCAGTATGCATATACCTACCTTGGTCTTAACACAAGAATCCCCAAGTTTCAGGATAAGCGAGTTAGAAAGGCTTTCGCTCACCTCGTGGATGTTCCTACGATCATAGAAAACGTACAGTACGGTTTGGCAGAACAAATCACCAGTGAAATCCATCCGACCAAGCCAAATTACCACAAAGGTCTAAAGCCATACGAATACGATATCAACAAAGCCAAAGCTCTGCTTGAAGAAGCAGGCTGGAAAGATACTAACGGTAATGGTGTTCGAGACAAAATGATCGATGGCGAGCTGGTAGAAATGAAGGTAGAGTACACCTACAATTCAGGAAATGACCAACGTGAGTCTACTGGTCTGATCTTCAAGGAGTCTGCCCGAAAAGCAGGTGTAGAAGTAAGTGTTACTCCTCAGGAATGGGCTGTATATCTTCAAAACCAAAAGGCACACAAATTTGAAATGTGTTACGGTGCCTGGGTTTCCGTACCGCTGCCAAATGATCCTAAGCAATTATGGCACACAGAATCCTACAATGGTGGTTCTAATTATGTTGGTTTCGGTAATGCTGAAACAGACAAGCTGATCGAAGATATCCGAAAGGAATTGGATGATGAAAAGAGAAAGCAGCTGAGCATGCGTTTGCAGGAAATTCAGCATGACGAATGCGCTTATCTGTTTATGTTCTGTCCTAAAGAAAGAATCGCGATTCACAATCGTTTTACAGATGCTAAAGCCTCCCCTTATCGACCTGGCTATAACGAGATGTCTTTCGCCCTCGGCCAGGGAAAAGCTGCATCTGCAACCCATTAAAAGACTTTGCTAATGCTCTACACAAGCTGTGAGCATTTGTAAAACTTCCGGCCATTTAGTCAGCATTGTACAAAACTGTGCGATAATGGCCGGAAGTCTTTTATTTCTCTCCGCAGAGTCTTAACTATCTGATAATTAGTAGTTTCCTGAGCAAATAATGGCATTCTATGTTTAAGTATATCCTTAAAAGGGTACTGATCTTTATCCCTACATTAATCATCATCACCCTGGGTACTTTTGTACTGAGTCTGAATGCCCCAGGTGACCCTGTAGATTTGCTCCTGAATCAGTCAGGAGGTTCAGATTCCAAATCAACCGACAGACTTGCTACTGAGGAAGTTTACGTGAAGAAGCGAGCGGAACTTGGACTTGACAAGCCTACCTTCTACTTTGCCCTTTCAGATGCTGCCACTTCTGACACCTTGCATCTCGTACCAAAGCAGGTTTATCGCGAGAATCTCGCCAGATTGACCAATCAATATGGTAATTGGCCTCAGATTTCCAAGAACTATCTGGCTAAACGAAAATTTGATCTTGCTCTTTATGATGTAGAAAAGAATGACCAGAATGCCGGGGCACTAATCAAGCTAAAAGACTATTCTGCTTCCCTGCTTACCAGCTACAAAGAAACTAAAATGGATGTCCTGCATGGAAACATCCAAAAACTCATTGATGGAGATTCGTCTCTGGCTTCAATGCGTCCTCTGATGAATGAAGTCACCAGCAGCTATGATAACATGAAATCTACTTCCAGCAAATGGAAGACCTGGGTTCCCAGTTTCAAATGGTATGGTACGGACAATCAATATCATCATTGGATAACCGAGGTGTTTAAGGGCAATCTAGGTACTTCATATATGGATGGAAGACCAGTAATCACGAAACTAAAGGAAGGTATATTCTGGACGATGCTGATGAGTATACTGGCAATGATTATTACCTATATAATCGCCATCCCTCTGGGGATATATTCGGCTGTTAACAAGGGAGGGACCTTTGACAAGATATCGACAACCATATTGTTTATGTTGTACTCGCTACCAAGCTTCTGGATCGCAACCTTGATGGTTGTATTCCTCACTGGTGGTGACTATCTCGATTGGTTTCCTACCTATGGAGTTGGAGATACCTCAAAGCCGCTGGACGTAGCCTATCACCTGGTGCTTCCACTGATTTGCTGGACCTATGCGAGTTTCGCCTACCTATCCAGGCAAATGCGAACAGGTATGCTTACTGTAATCGGACAAGACTTTATCAGGACTGCAAAAGCGAAGGGACTGGCACAAAAAGTGGTTGTGATGAAGCATGCTTTGAGGAATGCCCTTTTGCCGATCATCACACTTTTTGCTTCCGTGTTTCCACGAGCCATTGGTGGCTCTGTGATACTCGAAGTGATTTTCAATCTACCTGGCATGGGTAATCTGAGCTTCAATGCCATTCTCGCCAGAGATTATCCAATTGTATTCATTGTATTTATGTTTTCAGCCATATTGACCCTCGTTGGATATCTGGTTGCAGATGTATTGTATGCAGTTGTAGATCCAAGAATCTCCTACAATAAATAAGGAGAAAGCAAGGTTTAAAAAACAATTTTTCAGAGACTTTAGAGGATAGAAAAATGAGTAATCAACGGGAACAAGTAAATCAGATAGATCAAAGTTTTAGTGCTTATGTCAAGCGCCAGTTCAAGAAAAACAAACGTGCTTTATACTCCTTGTATCTGGTTATCTTCCTGGGATTAGTGGCTATTTTTGCGGATTTTATTGCCAATGACAAGCCGCTTATCTGCAAGTATAAGGGCAGCACGATGATGCCAATATTCAAGAGCTATGCTGTTTCAGCCGGATTGGCAAATTGGCCGGAAGATCTTCAGAATATCTCCTGGAATGAATTGGATTATGATTGGGCGATATTCCCGCCAGTTCCCTACCTGCCCACCAATCAGGACATGATTAACGGGCATTACATTGGCCCAACAGGAGATCAGAAATGGGACAAGCGGAAATGGCTCAATTCAAAAAGAGACGAAACAGCCGTAGGCCCACAAAAGTTACCGACCCGATATTGGCATTGGCTGGGAACAGATCAACTTGGTAGAGATGTTTTATCGGGCATGATCCATGCCACGAGGATTGCATTTTTGGTGGGTTTCATCTCGATGGGTCTGGCTTCTATTATTGGCATATTTGTGGGAGCGCTGGCCGGCTATTTTGGAGACGAACGTTTGAAGATTTCCCGAGGCAGGATGTTCATGAATATCCTGGGCTTATTTTTTGCCTTTTTCTATGGCTTCAGCCAGCGCTCTTACATTTTGGGAGATGCGCTTGAAGTGAGCATTGGTAGCTTTTTAACGCAAGTGCTGGTGTGCTTCGTCATTTTCTTTCTTGTACTAGCACTCTTCAATCTGATTGCATATGCACTGAAACTGGTGCCATGGTTTAAAGATAAGATAGCCGTACCAATGGATATGATTGTATCAAGAGTGATAGAGGTAATGGTATCCGTGCCTATTCTCTTCTTGTTGATTACCGTTGTAGCCCTTGTACCTCCACACATATTTTGGGTCATGTTGGTGATCGGATTAGTAAGTTGGACTGGAATGGCAAGACTCATCAGGGCAGAACTGTTAAAAGTACGTAGCCTGGAATATATTGAAGCTGCTCACGCCATGGGATTCTCTGAATGGAGAACCATGTTTAAGCATGCCATTCCCAATGCCTTATCTCCGGTTTTCATTGCAATAGCTTTTGGTGTGGCTGGAGCGATCCTCACGGAAGCCACGCTTTCATTTCTGGGTATTGGCGTTTCTGCCGATACAATCACTTGGGGGAAGCTACTAAACATGTCAAGACAACATCCATTGGCCTGGTGGTTGGCCATCTTCCCGGGTTTTGCCATCTTTATACTGGTAACTGCATTTAACCTCATCGGAGAGGGACTTTCAGATGCATTGGATCCACGTCTGAAAAACTGATTTTCGAGCTATCAGGCAATCCTACGCCACTGACTTTACGTTAAATTATACATGAAGGCATCGATCTTGTCCTGCTTGCTCCTGCTTTTGGGCTTTTGCCTGGAGGCGCAGCAGGTCTATTTTTCTGTTCCACAAAAGCTACCGAACTCCGTGAGCCGCTACAAACTGGTGGGTCCCGGAGCCGACGGCCTGCTGGTATACAAATGGGGTGACAAGATGCATCTGCTGGAGTCCTTCGACGAAAACACGCTCAAACTCAAGTGGGCACGGGAAATTGATATGCCCCGAAAGTCACGCATCTTAGAGATCATTCCCGACAGGGAAAACATGATCTTCATCTACACTGTCAGAGAGAAGAACGTTACGGATATTTACGCGCAGAAGTTTCGCTATGACCTTAAACCCTACGATGAGGCCATCCTAATTCACAGCCACAAGCGGAAATTTGGCACTGGTGTACAAGAGTTCAAGGTGCAGCTATCGCAAAACAAGGAATTCGCAGCCATCTACATGTATGATGACTTCGAAGGCATCACCAACCGAATCGACTACTGGTTGATCAATCGCAACCTGATTAAGCTGCTGGATGGCGTAGAACTGCTGGACGATCTTACAATGTTCAAGCAGTTTATGGTATCCAATGTAGGCGATATCTTTCTGCTATTTGGCAAAAGCAAAACAAATCTGTTTGGACGCACCGGACAGTTTCAATCACTCAATCTCATACAGCACGAACGTAAATCGAATGACAAACACACCGAGAGTGTCATTTCTCATGAGGATCACTCTATGATCAGTACGAGAGCAGAGGTAGATAATAAGAATAACAGGATAGTAGTAGCTGGTTACTTTTCGAGCAGAGCCTCTGAACTTGTCTACGGATACTATTACGCCGCGTCTGACCTCGGGACAAAAGGCTTTGAAACGCAAATCTACGATACCTTCGATCCCGATTTCATGAAGAAGGTTTATGAACGGAATCGCAGCAAAGACCATATAGGAACTGCGGATTTGCGCAAGCTGGTGCTAAGACAAGACGGGGGAGTAATTTTGGTAGGTGAACTTTACTTTGCCGAAACCAATGTGCTCGATAATGGCCGATATGATGGATTCTACAATATGCGAGACTACTCCAAACAGTTTAGCTATGATGACATCATCACTATTGCCTTATATCCCGAAGGGGATCTTCACTGGCATTCTGTCCTGAAGAAAAAGCAGTATTCAGAGAATGACCAGGGATACTATTCCTCATTCAGTCTCGTCAAAGGCCGTAAAAACCTCCACTTCCTCTTTAATGAAGAGATATCCTTCAGTCCTAACATTAAGGACATCATTCTCAACAGTCTTGGCGAATATCGAGTGAAGAGCGTAATCAATTCCAAAGATTATCAGCTTTCCTTTGCACCGCGTTATGGCAAACAAATCAGCCCTGACAAACTACTCGTACCAGGCTTCAACGAGCGAAACGAGTTTGTATTGACCATCTTTCAGTACGACGAGATGTAAGAACCGAGCGTTCACGGTTTTCAAGTTCCGGAAAGCCGCACTTCAAACCCAATTTCCACCTCTCCCAATCATCTGATGACCAGCATCTTAAGCTAGTCTTACTAGTCCTATCCTGTCACATTTCCCAGGCGAAATTAGGTTGTTGAACCTGCATTGTCAGCCTAAATTGAGCCACATCATAGCTGATGATGTGGCCTTGCCGCGAATTCCGCCCACCTCATATACTAACCAAAAGAACGAAACGATGCTTAGAAAAATGTTGGCCATGGCCACACTCTTATTTGTTGTATTTACAGCCAATAGTTACGCCCAGCAGCAAGCAAATGCAAAATCAGGGACGCCCTTTCAGATTTTTGATTCGCAGGGGAACCAGTACTCCCTAAAAGACATTTCACGACCCTTGCAACACAGAAATCCAGGAGAATGCCCTTCAGGTGATTACTTTTGCGAAGGAGAATACTTCAACACTGTTTTTGATTTTCCAATAAATTCCAATTCCGTCGAAGAGTACGGTTCCCACCTGTGTCAGCTAGCTTTGGACTTCTCCGAGCTTATCATGGCCAGACAGCCAGACCTGGCCGATTGCAGTCCTTGCGAAAAACCAACCCTCTTTTTACGTGTTGAGATCAGCTGGACGACCAGTGAGATAGCTTCAATCAGTCCGCTGTTCGTCAACTACGGCAATGGAAATTTTGGTGAAAAAATTCACTCGGTGGTTTGGCATTGCCTCAACTCCGGAAAAGATCAACTAGACAACCCAGTAACGCAGTGGGGACCCGGCACCTCCTCACTTGCCTTCGGAAATTTTTACCATGGCTTCATCCACATTAGCAATGCCTTTGAGTTTCATATGGACCTCAATACAGATCCCGCAGCCGGTATATCGGACTTTTATACGGTGATGCTTCATGAATTCTATCATTTGTTCGGAATGACAAGCAATATCTCGGACCCACTGGGCAGCAGCGTCCTGGGAGGAAGCCCTACTGCACCTCAATCCAAATATACCGACTTCGATACGCACATTCACTACCTGGACGGCTCTGGTGTATATCAGCCGGTCTTGATCGAAGAACAGTCCTTTGGATGTAGCGATGTATCCAATTCCTACACTTATGACTTCATGGCTTCTGCGATTGTTGGTTCAGCATCAGCCAGTTGCGGAGAACTTGTTTATATCAGCGATCACTTTCCGGAAATCTTGCCACTCAGCAATGGCACACAGCAGATATACAACGAGATCAGCCATTTCGATCCTAGTTGCTGGGCCAGCACAGGACTTCCTGAATCCTTTTTGGGTCCAACCGCTATTGTAGATCGCTCTATTGAAGTATTCGAAGCCAAACTATTGTGTGATTGGGGCTATCAAATCAGCGGAAGATTTGGAAGCAGTCAAAATGTGATCGGAACAAATTACAGCAACGAACATCACTTTGATAATCCCGCTGATTATGCCTGCGGAGAACTCAGAGTAGTGGCAGCTGATGATCCCTGTCAGAATGCCTTTGTCGTAGATGATTGCATCGGCATTACGATTACCGCCGAAGAATTGATGGCCAATGATGAGAATGTAGAATTCATCTACGCCGAATCTGTACTGTTGGAATCCAATATTGGTGGCACTCTAAGCCTTCAAGCTGATGCCAATGGACACCTTGAATCCTTGTACTTTGCCATAGACAACAGTTCTGGCTACTACCTGCTTTCCTACGTTGGCGGCGCAAACCTAATGAGTGGCTGCTTGGATAGCAACAGAGCCACTGTCGTCATCTACTCCGAATATTGCTATGGACTCAATTGCAGCAATTCTGACGACTGCAATTTAATCTGCAATCCAGGGCTGGATTTTGATGTCATCGGTTCATCCTTTCGCTATTTTGATTGCTTCCGCAACTCAGACGTCGATACCTACGGTTGGGGCGGAAACGTCCGTACGCCGGATTACCACCCTGAATGGGAGAGCTTTCCCGAAGATCCAAACAACTTGCTAGCCTACGGAACCTCCGAAAATCCCTGCATCCTGGAAAGTGCGGTTTACCTCAGCTACAACGAGGAAATGTGGACGGTCTTATCCGAGCCACTGCAGAACGACAAACGCTACCTCCTGTCTCTGGAACTGATGGCAGCTCAGCAATTTTCTACCACACTACCCGCAGGTAGCATTGTTGACCTGGCCATCGATTTTCGCTTTACTGATGGGAACCTACTTGTAGAAGAATGCAACACCTGGCCAAATTGCCGCGACGAAGTGATTGATCAGTCTGCGGGAACCGAAAGACTGGAGCTTTCGATACCCGTAAACGAATGCTTCAAAACCGCCATCTGCATCGAACCCGGAGACTGGCCATTGAGTGATGACATCAATGGCCTCTACATCGATGGAGATGCCGACTTCTTTTCACCAACCATAGGTCGTGTCGATCTATTGGAGGACAAGCTCTACGGCTTACAAGATCAAAGCTATATCTGTTCGGGAGAGAAACTGGAGATTGGACCTACGCTTGACTGCAATGACTACTTCGAATACTACTGGCATGTTTCTTATGATGGTGGACTTACTTTTGATCCTTCTCCAGTATCCACTGCTTCTCCGCTGGTAGTGGAATCCACGGAAGACCTCATCGTGTACAGGTTGAGCCAGGAACTCGTAGGTGATGGACAGTGGTACAATGCCGATCCCTGTGTTGAGGAGGAGGCAGTCTATTACAGCGTACAAAACGACCCCGCTGTCTGCTGTCTTGAGGCCACTGAGTACATGATAAGCGAAAAGTTCGCCGTAACAACAGCCTCCGACCTTACTAGCTTTGGCCCTACTGTCATTACGGTCAACGCCGATTTGGTTATCACAAACGATCTTAGCGTGTCCAATCTTCAATTTCGCTTTGGCCCTAAAGGAAGAGTGATTGTCAAGCCAGGAGTGAAAGCGAACTTTAGAGCTTGTAGCTTCAAAGGAACCAAATGCGAAACTATGTGGCCAGGCATGATCGCTATGGGAGAAGGCCCAGGATCCAAGTCGCCAGCTGTCTTGAGGTTGGAAGACTGCCTGGTACAAGACGCCATCGTGGGACTAGCCACTTGCCATTTTGAAATCGATGATTTCAACACCCTCTCAGCTATGGCTGCTGCAACCACAGAAGCAGATTTTGAAGAACAACTGCTGCCGCAGCTGTTTAGCAACAGTGCAATTCAGACCAGCGGCGGCTACGTAGATACTTACAGTAACAACCATTTTGAAAATTGTCTCATAGCTGTCAGCGCTACTCATGGCAACTCCTTTGCTTCCGTATATGGCACAACGATCGAACAGACAGGTGAACTCAATTATCCACTTAGCGACTGTCAGCATACTGCAGGTGTCTTTTCAAAGGATATCCGAAGCATGAGAATCACCAGATCTTCCTTCCTAAACCAATCCTTCGGTGTGCAAGCCAATACAACCACCGAACTCAGTGTTTTTGATTGCAACTTCTTTCAGCATCACTTTGGAGTATGGACACTCAACAGTGGCAACCCAAACGGAAGAATTCAGAGATGCGAATTCGAAGCTTGCCCGACTGCCATCTCAGCCGAGAGAGACCGCCTCACGATTACTGACAATAAGATTAATGAAGAAACGCAACAGGGTACCACCCTGGGAATGAGAATTAAGGACTGCTATAAAGGAACCAGGATTTCTAGCAACTACATCGGAAACACAAAGGTCGGCATCCAGCTGATCAGCAACAACTGGCCAGGCGATCTATACATCAATAGAAACCACTTCTTCCAAAATAGCCTGTCCATATACAGTCAAGGCATCAATTCGATGCCTCTGATCACCTGCAATGAAATGGAAGGATATGACATTGCCATCTACATCGATGCCTATAATGCGATGGGCATTTCTGAGTTGGGAATGCTTCGCCAGCAGGGAAGCTGTGCGCTTGGTTCAGCCGCCTCCAATACCTACTTCCCTTCTGGCAGTGGCAGTTTCGAGGTTTACAATAACGTCTTTGCCGGCACACTAAATCACAATCACTGGGACAATGGTCTAACCAATGTCAGCATTGGTGTAAACTCGGGCTGCTCCAATACACTGACCAATATCAACTGTGGACCGATAGGGCCAAGCTGGAAAGGCAACGCGGAAACCGAAATGCAGAATGAGAGTGTGAGCGTGAGTGTTTATCCCGTACCGGCGAAAAGCATACTGCACTTCGACATGCAGAGCCAAGAGAGTGCCGTCCTTAAAGTCTACAGTGCACTTGGCCAATTAATGGGAACCTGGAACATACAGGAACAGCTAAACATCAACGTACAGGAATGGCCATCCGGATTTTACCTCTATGAGATTGCCGATGAGCAAGGACTGATACAGCAAGATAAATTACTGATCACAGAATAATACGTTTCATAATATTTTTGGTTATTGAAAGTGGCCGGGGGGCATTGTCTCATTCTCAAGAATGGAACAGTGTTTCCCAGCATTTTCAATTCTAGCGTACTTGTCCGCTAATCTATTCGCAATTTCATTCCCTCGACCAGGCTAAGTCCTTGCTCTTCCTTGGAGTTTAGCGCCTTTAATTTTGCCACCGTAATTCCATAGGCCTGCGCAATACTAACCAAAGTATCATAAGACTGCACAGTATGGTAAAACACCTCATTGCTCCCATCCTTAGTTTGCTCAGCCTTCTCCGCTCCATATATCGCTCCTGCCCTTGTCTTACTTGTCTCCTTTGTCTTCGCGCCATAAACCGCAACACTTCGCGAAGTTCCCTTTCCATCTGTCGTTTGGCCCTTCACATGCTTTGCCATAGATGATTTGTTGCTTGCTGGCGCTACAGTATTGTTCGAAAGATAGCCATTTCGCGGGTCCTTAGGTTTCGATTCCTGTATGCGACTAGTACCTGCAAGTGTTGAAGATTGGCTGTTTTCTCTAACCAAAACCAATTCATCTCCCGGCTTAGGCTGCTTAGGAAACTTCAGGGCATTCATGTGATACAAACTCCTCAGCTTAATGCCGTAAGCCTGCGCAATGCCGTACATTGTCTCCCCTTCTCTAACCCGATGCTTTACAAGCCCTGTAATGCAAAAATCACGCTTCTCACTCAAATAAATGCTCCATCCACGAGGAAATAGAAAACCCGGAAGCATATCATTATACTGCAAAACCTTTTCGACTGGCACAGCGTAGGTCCTGGCAATTTGCTCCGGAGAAACCTCCTGATCATAATATACATAAGTAAGACCGTTAGCCTTCGTCGGAGTCTTTTTTGTCAGTTGCATATTGCTGGTCGGTACAGGATCAGCCATCAAATTCATACCAATATACGGTTGCGTACCTACAGAAGAATTCGCCAACTGAGCCGGCTGTCTCGGCACCTCTTCGTACGTATCCAACTTTTGCAAACCATATCGCTCAATGATACGAATCAACAATTGGCTGTATTTGGGATTGGTAGCATAACCAGCCTTTTTCAGCCCCACTGCCCAGGACTTATAGTCGTAGGGATTGAGTTGAAACAAGGATGCATATCGCTTTTTTGCCAGCACATATGAATGGTCTACAAAAGACTCATACACAGATTTGTACTTGCGGAAGCACTCATTTGGGGCATCATCATCATGATAATAACGCTCTCCATTCCATGTATTATGACATTTCGCTCCAAAGTGATTGCTAGCTTTCACTGCCAGTTTGCTTCTACCATAATCAGACTCCAAAATGGCCTGACCCATTTTAATACTGGCAGGAATTCCGGTGCGCTCCATCTCGCTGATAGCGAAGTCTTTATAGCGATCAATATAACTGAGCGCATGCTCAAAAGCAATTTCCCCAGCAAAGGCTAAATTACTGATTATCAATAGACAAGAGAGAATCACCGACCTTTTCAAAAAACTGCACATAAGATTGTAAAATTCAATAGAACAGGAACTCGAAACGCCGGTAATATTACTCATTTACGCCCTTATTATCAAGAATTTCAGCAGTCGATCAAGGGTCAATTCGTACACAAAAAGTGAATGTCCTGCTTCAGCCAAATGACTTTTTGGAGCGAAATCTACTCGGTCGTCGAAACGGGCTACGCGCTGTTCGCTACAATGCAGGCAGCATCTGCGCGCTTCGTGTATCCACTGCCGTGGTCTCCTCCTTTGGTCGGAGCCCCCGCCAGTGGCACACTCAGTCGCCCATCTGCCACCTGCATTTTCGCTGCCATCGCG
>JAHDEE010000006.1 GCA_020629005.1 Chitinophagales bacterium | reverse complement strand
CGGTAGATGGTAAATCAGACACATAGCTCAAGCCGGCTGGTAGATCATCATTTACGATTACTCCACTAGCTGCAGCAGGACCTTGGTTGACTACTGTTAAGGTGAAGGTAAATGGATCACCAACATTACCCAGACTTGCATCAACTGTCTTAGTCAACTCAACATCTACGATTGGATCCTCGATTGGATTAACAGTGACCTCTGCACTGTCTTCGTCATCCTCACTTTGATCGCCATCATCGTTGTTCGGCTGAGAATCAATATCCGCTTGATCTACTGATACTACCTGAGCTACATTAATGTAGCTTCCAGCAACATCACCTGTTACAACAACAGTCATTGTTGCTGATGCTCCGGCCGCAAGATCTCCTATGATCCAGTTGCCAGTTGCTGCTGTATAATCTCCAGTACTTGTTACGTCAGATACATAAGACAAGCCACTTGGAAGATCATCATCAATTGTTACACCGCTTGCATCATCCGGACCTTGGTTTGTTACTATCACCGTGAAGGTGAATGTACTGCCTTCAAGACCTGATGCAACATCTACTGTCTTGCTTACATCCAAATCAACAAGCGTATCTGAAATTGTCAAGGACGCATTGTCTTCATCATCTTCACTTTGATCTCCATCATCGTTGTTTGGTGATGAATCAATATCGGTTTCTTCCACTGAAGTAACCTGAGCAACATTCTCATAAGTACCGGATTGCGTTGCTGTCACTGTGATGGCTAGTGTCGCTGTTGACCCTGCTGCAAGGTCACCGATTACCCAATCGCCAGTAGCTGCTGTGTAATCTCCCGTACTTGGCGCATCATTTATGTAGGTCAATCCTGCTGGTAAATCATCGTTTACAACCACATTCGTAGCAGGATCCGGACCTTGGTTTGTCAAGGTTAGGGTAAACGTGAAAGTATCACCGGCTTGACCTGCATTTACATCTACTTCCTTGGTCAAATCCAAGTCCACGATTGGCGTATCTGGTGGAAGAACTGTCGATGTCGTTGAATCTTCATCGTCTTCACTCTGATCTCCATCATCGTTGTTTGGATTTGAATCTGGGTCTTCTGTTCCTGTTGTTGTTACCTGAGCAACATTCGTGATATCTCCAGCTGCATCTGCAGTCACAACTATATCCAGTGTAACTACTGCACCTGCCGGAACATCTCCAACATTCCATAGACCACTTCCGGGGCTATAAGAACCTGTGCCCGCCGAAGAGCTTACATAGCTCACCGTACCAGGTAGATTATCAAATACTGTTACTCCAGTCGCCATATCAGGACCCTGGTTAATCAAAGTCAAGGTATAGGTAAACTGGTCTCCTATCTCTAATTGAGCTGCATCTGAGGTCTTCTCCAATTCCAGATCTGCTACTGGAGTACCAGGAGCTATTACCGTAACTGAATTACTATCCTCATCATCCTCTGACTGATCTCCATCATCATTGTTTGGTAGGGAGTCATTATCGTCTTCTTCCGCACTGATCACTTGTGCAACGTTTGTATAGTCGCCAGCTTCGGTTGCTTCAACTGTGATTGTAAGCGTAGCTACACCTCCGGCAGCCAATCCGCCTACTGTCCAGGTATCTGTTCCTTCACTATAAGCCCCTGTCGTTGCACTTGCTCCGATAAAGGTCAGTCCTGCTGGTAGGTTATCAAATACGGAAACTCCAGTCGCATCATCTGGACCCTGGTTGACAAGGGTCAAGATGTAGTCGAATGTTGATCCCAATTCAATCAATGCTCCTGAAGCTGTCTTTGTCAATTCAAGATCAATGACTGGATCATCTTCTTCATTGATCGTTACTGTTTGATCGTCTTCGTCATCTTCCGACTGATCTCCATCATCATTGTTCGGATCTGAATCAGGATCTTCATTATCAGAAGCAATAATCTGAGCCGCATTTTCAAACGTTCCAGGGCCGGTGGCCTGAACAGTAATAATCAAAGATTCGGTTGCTCCTGCTGCTATCGTTCCAACATTCCATTGACCTGTGCCAGGCGTAAACGAACCGGTCGTTGTGCCTGAGCTTACATAGGTAACATTGGTTGGTAAATTATCCTGTAGAACAACACCTGTCGCATCATCCGGACCCTGGTTGGTAACTGTCAGCGTATAGCTGAACTCATCTCCTACCGTGATCAGTACTGAATCTGAAACTTTATCAAGTTCCAGATCACTTACAGGCTCATCTACCTCTGTAATTACCACTGTCTCTGCAGCGTCCTCATCATCCTCACTCTGATCTCCATCGTCATTGTTTGGATCTGAATCCGAATCTTCTTCATTGGCAGCTGATATCTGAGCTACGTTGTCATAACTACCAGCCTCTGATGCCAATACTGTGATCTCTAGAGTAGCCGTTTGGCCAGCCGCTAGATTTCCAACATTCCAGGCACCAGTGCCATCGCTGTATGTTCCGGTTGTAGCAGTTGAGCTTATATAAGTCATACCAACTGGCAAAGCGTCAAACACTTCTACCCCAGTTGCATCGTCTGGTCCCTGGTTGGTAACAGTCAATGCATAAGTAAACTCATCTCCTACTGTTCCAAGTGTTGCGCTAACACTCTTGCTCATTTCCAAATCGATCTCTGGAACCTGTTCTTCATTAACTTCGACAGCTATACCGTCCTCGTCATCCTCAGACTGGTCGCCATCATCATTATTTGGATCTGAATCCGGATCTTCAGTGTCGCTTGCAGAAACCTGAGCGACATTCTCAATATTGCCAGCTTCATCAGCTGTTACTGTAATGTCAAGTGTTGCCGTTGCACCAGCTGCTAGTTCACCTACGTTCCATAAGCCACTTCCTGGGCTATATGAACCTGTACTTGAAGCATCTGATACGTATGTTACTGATCCAGGCAAGTTGTCAAATACAACCACTCCTGAGGCAGCATCTGGACCTTCATTCGTCAAGGTCAATGTGTATGTAAAGCTGTCACCAATTTCCAACACAGCTGCATCTGAAGTCTTTACAAGGTCAAGATCGGCAACAAGTGGAGCTGGTTCCTCGACAGTAACTTCTGCACTGTCTTCGTCATCCTCACTTTGATCGCCATCATCGTTGTTTGGCTGTGAATCTATGTCTGCTTGATCAACAGCAGTTACTTGTGCCACATTGGTGTAGCTTCCTGCTGTGTCACCAGTGACCACAATAGTCAATGTTGCTGAAGAGCCGGCAACTAGATTGCCTACAACCCAATTTCCAGTTGCGGCAGTGTAATCACCGATGCTTGCTATGTCGGATACGTAGCTCAAGCCGGTAGGCAGATCATCGTCAATCACTACTCCCGTGGCATTATCTGGACCTTGGTTTGTTACTATCACCGTGAAGGTGAATGTACTGCCTTCAAGACCTGATGCAACATCTACTGTCTTGCTTACATCCAAATCAACAAGCGTATCTGAAATTGTCAAGGACGCATTGTCTTCATCATCTTCACTTTGATCTCCATCATCGTTGTTTGGTGATGAATCAATATCGGTTTCTTCCACTGAAGTAACCTGAGCAACATTCTCATAAGTACCGGATTGCGTTGCTGTCACTGTGATGGCTAGTGTCGCTGTTGACCCTGCTGCAAGGTCACCGATTACCCAATCGCCAGTAGCTGCTGTGTAATCTCCCGTACTTGGCGCATCATTTATGTAGGTCAATCCTGCTGGTAAATCATCGTTTACAACCACATTCGTAGCAGGATCCGGACCTTGGTTTGTCAAGGTTAGGGTAAACGTGAAAGTATCACCGGCTTGACCTGCATTTACATCTACTTCCTTGGTCAAATCCAAGTCCACGATTGGCGTATCTGGTGGAAGAACTGTCGATGTCGTTGAATCTTCATCGTCTTCACTCTGATCTCCATCATCGTTGTTTGGATTTGAATCTGGGTCTTCTGTTCCTGTTGTTGTTACCTGAGCAACATTCGTGATATCTCCAGCTGCATCTGCAGTCACAACTATATCCAGTGTAACTACTGCACCTGCCGGAACATCTCCAACATTCCATAGACCACTTCCGGGGCTATAAGAACCTGTGCCCGCCGAAGAGCTTACATAGCTCACCGTACCAGGTAGATTATCAAATACTGTTACTCCAGTCGCCATATCAGGACCCTGGTTAATCAAAGTCAAGGTATAGGTAAACTGGTCTCCTATCTCTAATTGAGCTGCATCTGAGGTCTTCTCCAATTCCAGATCTGCTACTGGAGTACCAGGAGCTATTACCGTAACTGAATTACTATCCTCATCATCCTCTGACTGATCTCCATCATCATTGTTTGGTAGGGAGTCATTATCGTCTTCTTCCGCACTGATCACTTGTGCAACGTTTGTATAGTCGCCAGCTTCGGTTGCTTCAACTGTGATTGTAAGCGTAGCTACACCTCCGGCAGCCAATCCGCCTACTGTCCAGGTATCTGTTCCTTCACTATAAGCCCCTGTCGTTGCACTTGCTCCGATAAAGGTCAGTCCTGCTGGTAGGTTATCAAATACGGAAACTCCAGTCGCATCATCTGGACCCTGGTTGACAAGGGTCAAGATGTAGTCGAATGTTGATCCCAATTCAATCAATGCTCCTGAAGCTGTCTTTGTCAATTCAAGATCAATGACTGGATCATCTTCTTCATTGATCGTTACTGTTTGATCGTCTTCGTCATCTTCCGACTGATCTCCATCATCATTGTTCGGATCTGAATCAGGATCTTCATTATCAGAAGCAATAATCTGAGCCGCATTTTCAAACGTTCCAGGGCCGGTGGCCTGAACAGTAATAATCAAAGATTCGGTTGCTCCTGCTGCTATCGTTCCAACATTCCATTGACCTGTGCCAGGCGTAAACGAACCGGTCGTTGTGCCTGAGCTTACATAGGTAACATTGGTTGGTAAATTATCCTGTAGAACAACACCTGTCGCATCATCCGGACCCTGGTTGGTAACTGTCAGCGTATAGCTGAACTCATCTCCTACCGTGATCAGTACTGAATCTGAAACTTTATCAAGTTCCAGATCACTTACAGGCTCATCTACCTCTGTAATTACCACTGTCTCTGCAGCGTCCTCATCATCCTCACTCTGATCTCCATCGTCATTGTTTGGATCTGAATCCGAATCTTCTTCATTGGCAGCTGATATCTGAGCTACGTTGTCATAACTACCAGCCTCTGATGCCACAACTACGATTTCCAATGTAGCAGTTTGGCCTGCTGCCAATGTTCCTAGGTTCCACGTTCCGGTTCCATCACTATAGGTACCAGTCGTAGCACTCGAGCTGATGAATGTCATTCCAACTGGTAGCGCATCAAACACCTCAACGCCTGTAGCGTCGTCTGGCCCCTGATTCGTTACTGTCAACGCATAAGTGAACTCATCCCCAACTGTGCCTAGAACTGCGCTCACACTCTTGCTCATCTCCAAATCAATCTCAGGAGCAGGAAGCTCAATCACCTCAAGGCTCGCATTATCTTCATCATCTTCTGATTGATCTCCATCATCATTGTTTGGTGATGAATCAAGATCTGCTTGATCTGCTGCACTCACCTGCGCGATGTTGGTGTAGTTGCCTGCTTCATCTGCCACAACAGTCATTTCGACAGTTGCAGAAGTTCCAGCTGCTAGTGATCCGATTGTCCAAACACCTGTAGCATCACTGTAAGTACCTGTGGTGGCACTTGAGCTGATATAGGTCAATCCAACAGGTAAGCCATCAAACACTTCTACTCCGGAAGCGTCATCTGGACCCTGGTTTGTTACTGTAATTGTAAACGTGAAGTTATCGCCTACATTACCAAGTACAGCAGAAACGTCCTTGCTGACTTCCAGATCTACCATCGGGTCTTCTGTATAGAATCCAAAATCGGCATCAACATAATCTTCGCCTTCTGCCAGATCAACTGTATCTGTTCCTGAAGTTGTCAAATCAGATCCCTCTGGTCCGTCACCAACTGTGACAGTATAGGTACCGTCTGGAAGCTCAGCGAACAGGTATTCTCCATTATTATCTGTAGTGGTTGTTTCGGTAGTACCATCAGGATAAGTTAGGGTCACTTCAACACCTGCTATTCCATTTTCACCTGGATCCTGGATACCATCGTTATCCGCATCATACCATACAAAGTCTCCAATTGAGCCAAGCTCAGGCGTTTCGAAACCGAAGTCTGCATCAACATAGTCTTCACCCTCAGCGAGAGTTACATCATCACTAGCTGGAGTAGTTATTGTAGAACCTTCCGGTCCATCTCCTACCGTTACTGTGTAATCACCCTCTGGCAAATCTTCAAATGTGTATGTTCCGTCACCACCTGTTGTGGTATCTTCTACTGTACCGTCAGGGTACGTCAGCGTTACTGTAACTCCTGGGATACCATCTTCTCCTGGATCTTGAACTCCGTTTCCGTTTGGATCTTCAAACACGGTATCTCCGATACTTCCCAATTCCGGAATATCAAAGCCGAAGTCTGCGTCAACATAATCTTCGCCTGACCCCAGAGACACATCGTCAGTGCCATCAGTGGTAAGGTCAGAACCTTCAGGGCCTGCTCCAACGGTTACTATGTAGTCACCTGCTGGAAGAAGATCGAATAGATATAGTCCGTCACCATCAGTCGTTGTGGTTTCAGTAGTTCCATCTGGGTAGGTTAAAGTAACGGTAACATTACTTATTCCTTCTTCAGAAGGATCTTGAATACCATCACCATTTGTATCGAACCAAACATAGTCTCCGATTGAACCTAGATCATCTACTGTGATTCCGGCACTATCCTCATCATCTTCAGATTGATCTCCGTCATCATTGTTTGGACCTGAATCAACATCCTGCTGATCTACTGCTGTTACTTGTGCTATGTTCTGGAAATCTCCATTTTGAGTGGCTGTCACAACAATCTCAAGAGTTGCTATTGAACCAGCCGCCAAAGAACCTACAGTCCATTCACCGGTAGCGGCAGTATAGTTTCCAGTGGAAGCACTGTCAGATATGTAAGTCAAGCCTGCAGGGAGATTGTCCGTCACTATAACACCGGTCGCGTCATCTGGACCTTGATTGTCTACTGTAACTGTAAAGGTGAAAGTATCACCTGCCAGACCAGAAGCAACATTTACCACTTTGGTTACCGCAAGGTCAACCATTGGGTCTTCAGTATAGAATCCAAAGTCGGCATCAACATAATCTTCGCCTTCTGCCAGATCAACTGTATCTGTTCCTGAAGTTGTCAAATCAGATCCCTCTGGGCCGTCACCAACTGTTACAGTGTAGGTGCCCTCTGGAAGCTCATCGAACAGGTATTCTCCGTTATTATCTGTTGTTGTAGTTTCGCTAGTACCATCAGGGTAAGTTAGTGTTACTTCAACACCTGCGATTCCATTTTCACCTGGATCCTGGATTCCATCGTTATCTGCATCATACCATACAAAGTCTCCAATTGAGCCAAGCTCTGGCGTTTCAAAGCCAAAGTCGGCCTCAACGTAGTCTTCACCCTCGGCAAGATTTACCGTATCAGTATCTGGTGTTGTTAGAGTGGAGCCTTCTGGCCCATCACCAACAGTAACGGTATAGGTACCTTCGGGCAAATCATCAAACAAGTACAGACCATCATCATTTGTTGTAGTTGTTTCAGTCGAACCATCTGGGTAAGTCAGCGTAACCTCAACACCTGAGATACCTTCTTCTCCCGGATCTTGTATACCGTCTCCGTTTGGATCACTCCAAACGTAATCACCAATTGAACCTAACTCAGGCGTTTCAAAGCCAAAGTCTGCATCAATATAGTCTTCGCCTTCAGTGAGACTTACGTCGTCACTTCCAGGGGTAGTGATTGTGGAGCCTTCTGGTCCATCTCCAACCGTTACAGTGTAATCACCTGCCGGTAATTCATCGAAGACATAGGTACCGTCACCACCAGTTGTGGTTGTTTCCGTTGTACCATCAGGATATGTTAGCGTTACCGTCACACCTGGAATTCCATCTTCACCTGGATCTTGTACACCGTTTCCATTTGGATCTTCGAAAACTGTATCTCCTATGCTGCCAAGCTCTGGGATATCAAAACCAAAGTCCGCATTTACATAGTCTTCTCCCGATGCTAGTGCAACGTCATCTGTGCCAGGGGTTGTTAGATTAGATCCTTCGGGACCATTTCCAACTGTTACAACATAGTTACCTGCAGGCAATTCTTCAAACAAGTAAGAACCGTCCGCATCTGTAGTGGTACTTTCAGTTGAACCGTCAGGATACGTCAGGGTAACTGTTACGTTGCTAATTCCATCTTCGGAAGGATCCTGAATTCCGTCACCATTGGTGTCAAACCATACATAGTCTCCAATTGAGCCTAATTCTTCAATCGAGATTGATGCATTGTCTTCATCATCTTCCGATTGATCACCATCATCATTATTGGGATCTGAATCGATGTCAATCTGATCTGCTGCACTAATTTGAGCAACGTTAGTAATGTCTCCACCAGCAATTGCGATTACTGTCAAGTCTACTGTTGCAGCTGCTCCAGCAGCAAGATTTCCGACTGCCCAAATTCCTGTTGCATCGCTAAATGTGCCTGTTGATGCTGCTGCGCTCACAAGCGTTAACTCAGCAGGTAGTGCATCAAACACTTCCACTCCACTTGCATCATCAGGACCCTGATTCATAACAGTGATTGTAAAGACAAATGTATCTCCTACAACTCCAGTGCTTGCATTTACCTCCTTGATCAAATCAAGATCGGCCATTGGATCTTCCATGTAGAAACCAAAGTCTGCATCGATATAGTCCTCTCCTTCTGCCAGATCCACATTATCCGTACCGGCTGTGGTCAAATCTGCGCCTTCCGGACCTTCGCCTACAGTTACGACATAAGCTCCTTCTGGAAGCTCGTCAAATAGATACTCACCATCATTATCGGTGGTAGTCGTTTCTGTTGAGCCATCTGGGTATGTCAATGTCACAGTTACGCCAGATATTCCGTTCTCACCAGGATCTTGAACCCCATCATTATCAGAGTCATACCAAACGAAGTCTCCGATTGAACCAAGTTCCGGTGTTTCGAAACCGAAGTCAGCATCAATGTAGTCTTCGCCTTCTCCCAGATCAACAATATCAGTCGCAGGAGTAGTGATCGTTGAACCCTCTGGGCCGTCACCTACTGTTACGGTGTATGTTCCTTCAGGCAGGTCCTCAAAGATATACTGACCATCGTCATTGGTAGTAGTTGTTTCTGTTGTACCATCTGGATATGTTAAAGTAACCTCCACACCAGAAATGCCTTCTTCACCTGGATCTTGTATACCATCTCCGTTTGGATCACTCCATACATAATCTCCAATCGATCCCAATTCCGGTGTTTCAAAACCAAAATCAGCATCGATATAATCTTCTCCTTCTGCAAGACTTACATCATCGCTTCCTGGAGTAGTGATAACCGAACCTTCTGGACCTTCACCGACTGTAACGGTATAATCGCCTTCAGGAAGTTCGTCAAAGATATATGTTCCGTCTCCCCCTGTTGTAGTAGTTTCTGTACTTCCATCTGGATAGGTCAAGGTGACGGTTACACCTGGGATGCCTTCTTCGTCCGGATCCTGAACACCATTACCGTTAGGGTCTTCGAATACCGTATCTCCTATGCTGCCAAGCTCTGGGATATCAAAACCAAAGTCTGCATCTACATAATCTTCGCCAGCACCCAGTGTAACGTCATCGCTTCCCGGAGTGGTTAAGAAAGAGTCTTCAGGACCATCACCAACTGTCACAACATACTCTCCTGCAGGAAGGTCTTCGAAAAGATATAGACCATCAGCATCAGTCGTAGTCATTGCCGTTGTTCCATCTGGGTAAGTCAATGTGACAGTCACATTGCTAATACCATCCTCAGATGGATCCTGAACTCCGTCACCATTTTCGTCAAACCATACATAATCTCCAATAGAACCCAAATCTTCGATGGTAACAGTAGCACTATCCTCATCGTCCTCAGACTGGTCTCCATCATCGTTATTTGGAGTCGAATCGCTATCGTCTTGATCCACATCCGTAATCTGAGCCAAATTGATAAATTCTCCGATTTGATCAGCAGTCACTGTAATAGTCAATGTTTCAGTTGCTCCTGCTGCAAGGTCTCCGATGACCCAGTCTCCTGAGGCAGCGGTGTAATCACCTGTAGTTGGGCTATCAGATACATATGTCAAGCCTCCAGGCAGATCGTCGTTGGCTACAACTCCTGTTGCATCATCTGGTCCCTGATTAGAAACTGTGATTGTAAATACAAATGTGTCACCTTCGTTTCCGCTTTGAACATCAACATCTTTCGTTAAATCAAGATCGACAATTTTGTCTGTCACGGTAACCGTAACGGAATCTTCATCATCTTCACTTTGATCTCCATCGTCATTGTTTGGAGTAGAGTCAACATCATCTTCATTTGCCGCAGATACTTGCGCAATATTGTCAAATTCACCCATAGATTCAGCAATCACAGTGATTGTAAGAGTTGCCGTTCCACCTGCGCTTAGATTACCAATCGTCCAGGTATCGCTACCGTCACTGTAAGAACCTACTGAAGAGGAGGATGAAACGAAAGATACTCCCGTAGGAAGGTTATCGAAAACCGTAACCCCTGTAGCAGTATCTGGTCCTTGGTTCGTTATCGTTAGTGTGTAGTCAAATTCATCTCCGACTATAACTGAAACAGCACTTGCAGACTTGGTAAGTTCCAGATCTATCTGATCTTCAACAATCTGAACCAGTGCGTTATCTTCATCATCCTCGCTTTGATCTCCATCATCGTTTGACGGTGTTGAATCCACGTCCGTCTCATTTGCTTGCACCACCTGTGCGACATTGAGTAGATCACCAGATTGCTCTGGCATCGTCATTAACATTACCTGATAGGTGAGCGTAACAGTTTCTCCCACACCCAAGTCACCCACAGTCCAAATACCTGGAGCAGGATTATATGCTCCTGCAGAAGCCGAAGCATTCAAGAATAGTAGGTCTTCTGGGATGTTGTCCTGAACGACAATTCCAGTTCCATTATCAGGACCGAGGTTGGTAAGTGTAATTGTATAGGAAAATTGGTCACCGGCCATTATCTCTGATACAGAAGAGGTCTTAGTCAATTCCAAGTCAATCTGTGGATCACCGACTGTGATGGTAGCATTGTCCTCGTCATCCTCAGATTGGTCTCCATCATCATTGTTTGGGTTGGAATCAACATCAAATTCATTTGCTGAAGAAACCTGCGCTGTATTTACAAAGGTTCCCTGTTGATCAGCCGTAACAGTAATTGTCAATGATTGACTATCTCCTGCAGCCAAATCTCCAATTGTCCACAAGTCTTGCGACTCGCTGTAGGTACCTGTGCTAGGATTATCATTTACATAAGTCAAACCAGCAGGCAGATTATCAAATACAGCTACTCCAGATGCGTTATCCGGTCCTTGATTCGTCAAGGTCAAAGTAAATGTAAATGTATCACCAACGAGTCCTGTTGTTTGGTCAACATCCTTAACAAGTTCCAAGTCAATTTGAATACCATCAATGGTTACTGGTACAGCATCTTCATCATCTTCAGACTGATCTCCGTCGTCATTATCTGGAGTTGAATCCACATCTGGTTGATCAGCTGCAATCACCTGCGCAACATTGAGAATATCCACTCCAGTTTCAGAGGCCTGTACTGTTATACCTAAGGTCGCGCTAGCTCCAGCAGCCAAGTCTCCAATCGTCCACTCTCCACTTGCAGAATTGTACGATCCCTTTGTAGAGTAATACCCGATAAAGTTTACCGCATCAGGCAGATTATCCAGTGCAACTACACCTGTAGCATCATCTGGACCCTGATTTGTAACCGTAATCTCGTAACTAAATGAGTCTCCTACCTTGATGAGACTAGCACTTGCTGTTTTGATGATCTCGAGGTCAATCTGACTTGGCTCCACGGTTAGAGGAGCATTGTCTTCATCATCCTCGCTTTGATCACCATTATCATTATTTGGGGTAGAATCTATATCTACTTGATCAGCTTCTACTACTTGGGCAACATTGACAAAATCACCCAGCTCATCCGCTGATACAGTGATAGTCAAAACTTCTGTTGCACCAACAGGTAAATCTCCAATCACCCAGTCACCCGTTGAGAAAGTGTAATCTCCTGTACTCGGCTGATCGGTAACATACGCGAATCCACCTGGAAGGTCATCGTTTACTACAACTCCGGTGGCATCATCTGGTCCAAGGTTTGTGATCGCAACCGTAAATGTTACGTCTTGTCCCTGAGTGACCACATCTGCATCAACCTCCTTAATTACTTCCAAATCGATTTCTTGATCTGTAGCAATAACCGAAGCATTGTCTTCATCGTCCTCACTTTGATCTCCATCATCGTTATTTGGACTCGAATCAATGTCTTCTTGATCAACTTCAGTCACTTGAGCTACATTTGTTAACTCACCCAGAACATCCATTGTGACAGTAATGTCCAAGGTTGCGGAGGCTCCAGCAGCAAGATCACCTACAATCCAGTCTCCAGATGCGGCTGTATAATCTCCTGTACTAGGATTGTCGCTAATGTAAGTCATACCAACTGGGAGGTCATCGTTTACTACAACGCCAGTTGCATCATCAGGCCCTTGGTTTGTAAGGGTTAAACTAAATGTAACCTGATCGCCATCCTGAACAGCAGGCTGGTCCACATCTTTGGTCAATTCAAGATCGACAATGAAGTCTGTAGCAACGACCGTTGCATTATCCTCATCATCTTCACTCTGATCGCCATCGTCATTATTTGGAGTAGAATCTACATCTTCTTGATCAACTGCAATCACTTGTGCTACATTGGTCAATTCACCCAAGATGTCCATAGTGGCAGTTATTGTAATAGTTTCTGTTGCACCTACTGCCAAATCACCAATCGTCCACTCACCGTTACCTGCAGAATAGTCTCCAGTAGTTGCAGAATCGTTTAGGTAAGTAAAACCTGCTGGCAGATCGTCGTTGACTACGACTCCTGTTGCATCATCAGGACCTAGGTTTGTCACATCAACAGTGAAGACTACTTCGTCACCAATCTGAACTGCTTCCGGAGCTACGCTTTTTGTCAACTCGAGGTCGACAATAAAGTCGGTCGCGGTTACGGTAGCATTATCTTCATCATCTTCACTTTGATCACCATCATCATTGTTTGGTGTCGAATCCACATCTTCCTGATCTACTGCGATCACTTGAGCGACATTGGTCAAATCTCCCAGCACATCCATAGTAGCCGTGATGGTGATCGTTTCCACTGCACCAACTGCAAGCTCACCTACAGTCCATTCGCCGTTACCTGCTGAGTAATCACCAGTTGATGGAGAATCGTTTTGATAGGTAAATCCTGCAGGTAGATCATCATTGACTACAACTCCCGTTGCATCGTCAGGACCAAGGTTTGTAAGAGTCACAGTAAAAGTGACTTCATCACCAATTTGAACCGCTTGTGGATCAACTTCCTTCGTCAATTCAAGATCAACTATGAAGTCAGTAGCCGTTACTGTAGCATTGTCTTCATCATCTTCATTTTGATCACCATCATCATTGTTTGGTGTGGAGTCCACATCCTCTTGATCTACTGCTATCACTTGTGCAACGTTTGTCAAGTCTCCTAGGACATCCATAGTAGCAGAAATAGTAATTGTTTCTACAGCACCTACTGCGAGGTCACCAATTGTCCACTCGCCTGTGGCTGCCGAATAGTCTCCAGTACTTGGCGAATCGTTCAAGTAAGTGAATCCTGTTGGGAGATCGTCATTAACAACGACTCCTGTAGCGTCATCAGGACCTAGGTTTGTGACACTAACGCTGAAGACTACCTCGTCACCGATTTGTACTGCTTCCGGAGAAACACTTTTCGTTAACTCCAGGTCAACTATAAAGTCTGTTGCTGTGACGGTAGCATTGTCTTCATCATCTTCACTCTGATCACCGTCATCGTTGTTTGGTGTAGAGTCCGCATCTTCCTGATCGACAGCAATAACCTGTGCTACATTTGTGAGATCGCCAAGGACATCCATTGTAGCAGATATTGTGATTGTTTCGACTGCTCCTACTGCTATATCTCCAATGGTCCATTCTCCGGTACCAGCAGAATAGTCTCCGGTACTTGGTAAGTCATTTAAGTAGGTAAATCCGGTTGGAAGATCATCATTAACCACAACTCCTGTTGCATCATCCGGACCAAGATTGGTAATGCTCAGTGTAAAGTTGACTTCGTCACCAATTTGCACGGCAGCCAGGTCAACTTCCTTGGTCAATTCTAGGTCTACAATTGTTGCTGGAACGGTAATTTCGACACTGTCCTCATCATCTTCAGACTGGTCTCCATCATCATTCCCAGGTGTAGAATCTACATCCGGCTGATCGGCTGCACTTACTTGCGCAGCATTAATGAATGCTGTTCCATCAACCAAAATTTCAACATCTATCTCGAGTTGTGCTGCAGCACCTGCTGGCAAATCTCCAATCGTCCATGTTGAGGTACTTTCGTTGAAAAATCCACTTGATGCTGTGTAGGAAAGGAAAGCCACTTCAGCTGGCAGTTCATCAAAGATCTCAACGCCTGTTGCATCGCTAGGCCCCTGGTTTGTCACCTCGATTGTGTATGTGAATGCTTCACCTACCTTCGCAGATTCTACGCTAGCAACTTTAGTTACTTCGAGGTCAATTGCTTTTCCTTCGATCGTAACTGCATCCTGATCATCTTCCTCAGGAATATCATTTCCTGCTATGGAGTCGATATCCGGTTGATCCACAGCTGTGATTTCTGCAGAGTTTGTGATTGCGCCTGTTGCTGTAACTATGGCTACAATTTCCAAGGTTTCCTTTTCACCAGGAACAAGCTCAGCGATCGTCCAATTTGGAATTTCATACTGCCCGTTGCTAGGATTAGAAGAAACAAATTGAACACCTGCAGGAAGAACATCAGTTACTGTAATATTGGTGGCAATTTCTGAACCGTCGTTTTCAACAGTAATTGTATATGTTACTTCTTCGCCCACATTGAAGCATTCTCCATCAGCTGTCTTATAGAGTTCAAGATCCAATTGTTGACCACCAATGATTATCTCATCTTGATCATCTTCAAACGGAACATCATTGTCCGGCGTTGAATCGACGTCTGGCTGATCGGCAGAAGTAATTTCGGCCGAGTTGAAGATCATTTCATCCTCTTGGTTGATCGTTACTTCAATATTTAGCGAAGCTGTTTCTCCAACTGCCAAATCTCCAACAATCCAGAGTCCGGTACCAGCTTCATATGTACCATCTGCTCCTACAAAAGTAACTTCGGGTGGCAGTTGATCAGTTACTTCAACACCTGTTGCATCTGAAGGTCCATTGTTAACTATTGTAATAGTGTATATCACGTTTTCGCCAACAAAAGCTTCAGATACATTTGCAGTCTTCTCCAGCTCCAGATCAATCTGTAGTCCTTCAACGGAAGCATTATCTTCTTCATCTTCGCTTTGGTCGCCATCATCATTTCCAGGAGTAGAATCAACATCTGGCTGGTCTGCTTCTACGACTTCCGCTATGTTGGTTTGAAGTCCTGGCTCATCAACAGTCACTGTAATGTCCAACGTAGTGGCATCTCCGGCAGCCAAATCTCCTACTTGCCATTGCCCTGTAGCACCACTGTAGAAACCGGATGGCGTATCGCTATTTACGTAAGTAAGACCTGCGGGTAATCCATCAAAGACTACAATTCCAGTTCCATCATCTGGACCCTGGTTTGTTAAGGTAATTGTAAATGTTACCTCATCACCAACATTCACAATTTCTGCATCTACATCTTTTGTAAGTTCAAGATCGATCTGCACAGCATCTACTGTAGCATCATCCTGATCATCTTCCTCTAGGACATCATTGTCAGGAGTTGAATCTGGATCAGATTGATCAACAGCAGTAATCTCAGCTACATTCGTGATCGCTTCCAGTGCATCGACAGTGACAGTAATGAATAGACTTTCTTCCTCACCGGCATAAATCTCTCCGATGTCCCAAATTCCAGTAGCCGCATCATAAGTGCCTACGGTGGTAACATCACTGACATAATTCAAGCCTGCAGGTAGTTGATCAGTTACTTGTACTCCAGTTGCATTTGCACCACCATTATTCTCCACAACGATTGTGAAGATCACTTCGTCTCCTAGGTTTACAATCTCCTCGTTGACAAACTTGTCAAGTTCCAGATCTGCTTGTATACCACCTACAACCACCGCATCCTGATCATCTTCGGTAGGATCATCATTGTCCGGCTCGGAATCAATATCAGGCTGATCAGCTGCTGAAACTTCGGCAGTGTTAAGAATCTCATCACTTTCCGTGTTAACAGTTACGACTATATCCAGACTGGCAGTCGCACCAGCTACTAGGTCCCCAACAGTCCAAACCCCAGTTCCAGGGTCGTATGCCCCATCGGGATTGGAAGACACGAAAGTTACTTCTGACGGTAGATTATCAGTTACTTCAATTCCGGTACCATCTGATGGTCCTTGATTAGTAAGTGTAATTGTATATGTGAAGTCATCACCGACGTTAATGATAGTTGCGTCAGATGTCTTTTCCAATTCGAGATCGATTTGAGCTCCCGTAACGGGCACTTCATCCTGATCATCTTCTTCTGGCATATTGTTACCAGGAGTGGAGTCTACATCTGGTTGATCAGCTGCGCTGACTTGAGCAGTATTTATGAAATCACCAGGTTCTAGTACTTCAACCGTAATATTGAGTGTTTTAGATTCACCAGCTGCAACTGCTCCGATAGTCCACATGCTTGAGCCCGCACTAAATGTACCATCTCCTGATGAACTAACGTACTCGACCTCACCAGGCAATTGATCAAAGACTTCAACTCCGGTTGCATCGGAAGGCCCCTGATTGGTAAGAACAATTGTGTAAGTAAACTGATCGCCCACGTTTACGACAGCGGCATCAGCTGTCTTTTCGAGTTCCAGGTCAATTTGCTGACCAGCAACAACATCACTGTCCTCGTCATCCTCGCTCTGATCCCCGTCATCGTTAGCTGGCTCAGAATCAATATCTTCCTGGTCCGCTGATGCCACCTCCGCAATGTTTACGTATGGCCCTACCCCATCAACTGTTGTGACCACTGTCAAAGTGCGACTTTGGTCGACCAAAAGGGTACCGATATCCCATGTCAGTGTTGCTGCGTCAAATGAACCTGCCGAAGGAACGGCGGAAATAAATCCTAGTTCAGCAGGCAAAGCATCTGTAACTGTAACTCCAGTTGCTGTACACGGTCCGTAATTCACGACTTCAATTGTCCAAGTAACCTCATCACCTACATTCACGAGGTTTTGATCCACAGTTTTTGTCAACTCAACATCAACAAGGCAGTTGATCGTTACGTCGACGGCATCCTCGTCATCTTCACTTTGATCACCATCATCGTTATTTGGAGTTGAATCAATATCTGGTTGATCAGCTTCGCTTACCTGCGCGATATTCAGAGTCAAGTCGTCACAGATCGCCTCTACAACCACACTCAAGCTGAATATTTCTCCTACTGCAACTGCTCCGATCGTCCATTCGCCAGTAGCTTCATTGTATGCTCCTCCTGTTGTCGAGGCCGAAACATATTCGGCACAAGGTGGAAGATTATCCAGTACAACTACACCAGTCGCATCACTTGGCCCCAAGTTGACCAACTCCACGGTGTAAGTAAACTGCTCACCGATAGAAACTTCGGCTGCATCTGAAGTCTTTGACAGCTCAAGGTCGATTAAGAGCGCTTCAACAACATCGCTGTCTTCGTCGTCTTCACTTTGATCTCCATCATCGTTTGCTGGCGTGGAATCTATATCATCCTGATCTGTAGATGCCACCTCAGCAATATTAACAAAAGGTCCTATATCATCGACCGTAGTCATTACTTCCAATGTTCTTGTTACACCAACAGGGATGTCACCAATAGTCCAAACTCCGCCATCCAAGCTACCTTGAGAGGGATCTGCTGAAACCAATGTCAATCCGGCTGGTAGGTCATCAGAAACCGTCACGCCAGTTGCATCGCATGGACCAAGGTTTACCACCTCAATGGTCCAGATGACTTGTTCTCCTACATTCACAATGTTTTGGTCCACAGACTTAGTGAGCTCGACATCAACGATACATTCGATCGTTACTTCGGCACTGTCCTCTTCATCTTCACTCTGATCACCATCATCGTTGCCCGGCTCTGAGTCAACATCGGGTTGATCGGCCGCACTCACCTGAGCGATGTTCAAAGTAATCGCCTCACATGTAGCAATAACGGTAATCGACAAGGTCTCTTCCCCACCATTGGCAAGATCGCCGATAGACCAAACACCAGTGTCTTCATTGTAAACACCATTGGATGCAATTGAAGAAACGAAACCTACGCAAGCAGGGAGATTATCCACCACCTCAACACCAGTTGCATCAGAAGGCCCCTGGTTGTTCAGGGTAACTGTGTATGTAAATTCTTCTCCTATTTGGACAACGTCCGTATCTGCAACCTTAGTCAGTTCAAGATCAATCTGCTCACCAGATACGGTATCGCTATCTTCATCATCTTCACTTTGGTCGCCATCATCGTTATCTGGCTCTGAATCGACATCTTGCTGTTCTTGTGTCGAAACTTCAGCAATGTTTGTGTACGGACCAACTCCTTCGACAGTAGTTACAACAGTCAGGGTTCTGACCGTGCCAACAGGCAGGTCTCCAATCGTCCACACTCCTGCATCAAACACTCCTACTTCAGCATCAGCAGATACTGCTGTCAAGCCGTCCGGAAGATTATCAGTAACTGTTACACCTGTCGCATCACATGGACCTAAATTCTCCACATTGATTACCCAGGTAACATCGTCACCGACATTCACTGTGTTTTCGCTTACTGTCTTTTCAAGTTCGATATCAACGAGACATTCTATAATGACTTCTACGCTGTCTTCTTCATCCTCACTTTGATCGCCGTCATCATTATTTGGTTCTGAATCCACGTCTGGCTGGTCAGCCGCACTTACCTGCGCAATATTCAGAGTGTTTTCCTCGCAGGAAGCTAATACTTCGATAGTTAATGTAACTAACTGATCAACAGCCAAATCACCAACCGTCCAAACCCCAGTTCCTTCTGCGTATGAGCCTGCAGAGGCTGAACTTGAAACGTATGAAGCACAAGCCGGAAGGTTGTCAAGCACTGCCACCCCGGTTGCATCACTTGGACCCAGGTTAGTCAATTCGATCGTATAATTATAAGTCTCTCCTACTATCACTGAAGTTGCATCTGCCGTCTTGGTCAGTTCCAGATCAATCTGTTCTGCACCAACAGTAGCTGAATCCTCTTCATCTTCACTTTGATCGCCATCGTCATTACCAGGCTCAGAATCTATATCTGTCTGATCTGCAGTTGCCACCTGAGCAGTGTTGGTATATGGTCCAACGCCATCTACGGTGGTGGTAATTTCCAAGGTTGTCGTTTGCCCCATCATCAAGGTTCCAATGTCCCAAGTCAATGTTGCAGCATCAAATGTAGTACCGCTCTGTGGCTCAACATTTGTGACAGTTAGGCCTATTGCTGGCAAAGCATCGGTGACAGTAACTCCAGTTGCAGTGTCAGGACCTTGGTTGATTACGGTCACAGTCCAAATCACTTCATCACCAACATTTACCAAGTTTTGATCAACTGTTTTTGTTAGTTCCAAATCTATCGATTCAGCCGCAATTGGCTCATCGTCCTGATCATCCTCTGTAGGATCATCGTTGTCAGGCTCTGAATCCACATCTGGCTGATCTGCGTCTGTAATTTCAGCAACATTCACATAATCGCCAGATTCAGCAATTACTGCGGTGATGTTAAGTGTGGCTGAAGCTCCCGCTGCAAGTGTGCCAATATTCCAGATACCTGTCGTAGGATTGTAATCTCCATTTGACGATACATAAGTAATGCCCTCAGGTAGCTCATCAGTCACTTCGACTCCTGTTGCTGTAAAGTCTCCGACATTCTCTACCACAATTGTAAAGGTAAATTCTTCACCGATGCTAACTGTGTTGGCAGAAACTGTTTTATCTAGTTCTAGATCGATCTCCACTCCGGTGACAGGTTGGTTATCCTCATCATCCTCAGACTGGTCTCCATCATCATTATTTGGAGTTGAATCCACATCCTCTTGATCTACCGAGGAGACCTGAGCAATGTTAATGAATGTTCCAGGCTCATCGATTACAACACAAATTTCGAGTGTTTCCAAACCACCTAGGGCCAGACTATCGATAGACCAAATGGATGATCCTGGTGAGAAAGTTCCTGTGGAAGGAAGATCACTAACATACGAAACTTCTCCAGGTAGCTGATCGAAGACTTCAATATTGGAAGCATCTTCTGGTCCAAGATTGCTTAGCGCAAGAATGTAGCAGAACTCATCCCCTACATTAAATACATTTGGGTTAGGAACGAATCGGCAATCTCGATTTGCAACTAAATTGTCTGTTCCTCCGATTACCAAAGTTATCTTAGCCTCTTGTGTTGCTCCGGCACCCTCAATTGTGTACAAGAATTCTTCTACACCTTCAAAGCCTAGATTTGGGCTATATTGAATTTGTCCACCGACCACATCGGCAGTACCGTTTATTGGAAGAAAGACCAATGCTACAGTACCGGCATTTCCATTCAGATCATTACTTGCAACATTAATTGAGTAAGTAGGAGCGATCGCTAAAGGATCTGTGTAGGCTGGGAAGAATCTAAAATCTTCACAAGCATGTAATTCCCCATCATTTCCAATGAACATATCGACATCTACCTGCTGACAATCCGTTGGATCATTGAGGTTACAAACCTCATATGTAAATGTGTCAGTATAGGGTGGGTCCATAGTTACTGCCGGGAAGTAAGTCACTGTCCCATTCGCATTTGCTTCAACAGTTCCCAATGTTGGATCTCCAACAATTGTAAGAGATCCGTTAGCACCGTTGAAATCATTGGCAAGTACATCTACAGTAACCGGCGCAGGTTTAATCATTTTCACCAATTCCAAATCCACTACATCCGGCGCCACAGTTAAAATTGCTTTGCCTTCGTCGTCTTCACTTTGATCTCCGTCATCATTGCCTGGCTCTGAATCTGAATCAGTAAGTTCATCATCGAAGCTTAGCACTTGTGCTGCATTGCAAACCGGATCACCTTCTTCAATAATTTCAACCGTAATTTCCAAGGTTTTGGTTTCTCCGTTAGCTAGCGTTCCAACCAACCAGATTCCGGTTCCTGGCACATAGGCTCCATTGGAACTTACATAAGATACTTCTGGCGGAAGTTGATCAAATACCTCTACTCCAGTAGCATCCGCGGGGCCATTGTTAGTAATCGCTATAGTGTAAACTACCTCATCTCCAATGCTTGCAGATTCCACATTAACTGTCTTTTCAAGCTCAAGGTCAATAGTACATTCTTGCAAATCTTCCAGATTGATTGGAAGCGATGGAGCCTCGCAGCCATCTGTATTGCTTTCGACTACGTAGTATGTGCCATTTTCAATGGCATCATAAGTAGGTCCATTTCCGACTGGTGCTCCATCTGGGAAAGTACCCTGGAACCACTCATAAGTAGAGGATGCTGAACCAATCACCTGTAGGGTTACTCCGTCTTCTGCGCAGGCTTCTGGGTCGCCTTGAATTAAGATTACAGGAACGACTGCCTCGCCTCCGTCAATCTCAGCACTGGCAACGGCAGTACAACCGTTTTCATCAGTAGCTGTTACGACATAAAAGCCTGGTCCTATATTCTCCAACATTGGGCCAGTTCCTACTACTTCTCCACCTTCTTCCCAAGAGTATGTAATTTCGCCTACTCCCTGGGCCAAGGCAGCAAGTCGTCCGTCACTTGCTCCATCACAGCTTTCGTTTTCTTTTAATACTATGTCCACCGTGATAGGAGTTACGTCCCCTAAGTTGAAGGCTCCGGTCGCCTCACAACCTTCAGCATCTTCAATATCTACGATATATGTTCCAGCTTGTAAATCTGCGATTGTTGATACATTGGTTACCGTTTCTGTTAATCCTGTGCTCCAAGTGACCGTATATGGTGAAGCACCACCAGTAATCGTTGCAGTTACAGCTCCTCCAACACCGAGACAATCCACACCTTCTCCGGAGAAGGTGACAGAAGGAGAGTCCGGTCCAGCTATGTCAATATTAGGAAGTGTGGCGTTGCAACCTTCGTCATTGGATACTGTGACTGTATACATACCCGCACCTAGATTCTGGAAAGTAAAGGATTGCCCTCCAGTTTCAGTGATTCCACCAGGTTCGAGAGTATAGGTATAAGTTCCAGCCTGTCCTGCATCAACCGTGATGAATCCATTTTCTTCACCACAATCTGCATCAAAAGCAGTAGCCGTGGGGAGAAAATCCTCTGAAGGATCATCCAAGATGATTGGTGTAATAAACTGGGTACAGCCTTCGACGGCACCATTTATTCCTTCAACATCAATTCCATAAGTTCCAGGACAAAGCTCATCAAAGGTCTGAGGACCGAAGGTAAACAAGGTCGCATTGATTTCAAGAGGATCTCCTGAGAAGTTTGGATTATCAAAGAGACGGATAAACCATTGGTTTGAACCATCAATCAATTCTTCAGGAGCGTTGATTATGATTTCCGCATTGCAAGAGCCACATGAAGGAGGGATTACCTCGATAAAGAGTTGGCATCCATCAGGGCCAGATTCTACGAAACCAAAATCGATCGAATGATCATTTTGCCCGTAGCTGCCGGTGGTAACCATGGCAACAACCCCGCCTGGGTCTGTTACCCCGTCTGAGTCAATTCGGTCGTCTCCAGCATTTGCAACAGTTGGTTCAAGTCCGTCCAATACCCCTCCATCACCTAAATCGGAAGCAGGAATCATAACTTTATAGGCTGTGTTTGGCAGCAATCCTCCAGGCACATTGTCATCATTGAAGTAGTAGCTACCATCCGGGCCTGTTGTCGTAGTTGCGATTACGGCACCAGCAGGATCTTTTAGTTGTACTGTAACACCTGCTACTGGTGATTCCTCAGGATCCTGGATACCATCTGCGTCCGCATCAATCCAGATATAGTTTCCGATCTCCAAAGGAGCAAAGCCACACTGAACCTCCAAATCTCCAATACCGCTAGCCTTACCAAAGAATCCGGCGGTCGCGTTGTAGAAGACACTATAATCCTGAAAGTTACTACCATCGGAGAGCTTAAACCACTCTACACCACCAGCCCAAATCAATGAGTTCGATGGGTCTACTGCATTTGAAAGTACATCACCAGCAGCTAGGTTAATTGCCAATCCACCCTGAGCGCTTTCAAAGTGATCGCAACAGCCATCGTCATAAAAGAACTCTGTTCCTTCATTTCCACCTGCTCCAGAACCAGCAGCAATGATGTTACCACCTCCGTCTACAAGGTTTCCGCCTTGCTCAGAGATATAAGTTCCGTTTGCATTGTAGAAGTAACGTATATCACCACCAGTGATCCCCTGACGTAGTCCACCTCCATATGTATTTTGGTAGCCAGTTTGGTTACCAAGACGATCTATGAATCCTAGAATGATATTCTCATTACCATCAAATTCTATATCTGATAGTATTGCCTGAGGGTAATCAACAAAGCCTCCAGGTGTTGCATCACAGAACGTGTCGCACCACGGGAGCCATTCGCAACCACTTGTGCCTGCGGCACAGCCCTTGTTAGGATAGTTGAGCGTTGTTACAAGTACTTGCGTGAATCCTGCGTTGTCTGGATCAAAAGACCAGACGTAGGCATTAGAAGCGTCATCACAAGCAGCTCCGACAAACACTTGTCCACGATGGTAACGCACCGCCCAAGGTCGTGTACTCCCTCCACATGGGGTTGGAATTGCATAAGTGGTTACATTTGCGCAGGTGCCTGCAAGCAAAGGTCCATCTTCGGCATTTCGAATGTCAATCTTTACCAATTCCTTAGTGTTTAAATTGACCGTCCAAAGTGTAGTTCCATCACTGGAGATATCAATGTCACCAAGTCCTTTTTTACCAACTTCGGTGTAACCATCAATATCATTACTTGGTTGTGTCCTGTTACATGAAAGGTCATTTCTGATAACAGATCCCAGATTGGTACAATCTGCAAGGTCTAAGTAGGTGCTTGGGTTTCCACCAGCATCGATCTGATATAGCCCCCCGATTCCTGCAGGCCCAAAGCCTGAGTGCCTCTTCAACACCGCAGTGGTGAATTGGTTTCCACTGTACTTGTCGTAAGCAATACCCCAAGTAGCTCCAATCTCCCCATTTGTCGCCAACATTGTTGGCAGGTTATTACCCGTTGGTGGGTAGGAATTCTCATAGTTTGCCCCTGGACCAGAGTCTGTATAATCGAACTCAACAAAGGCAGCTGGGAGAGCAGGTGAAGCCGATTCGTCGTTTATGAAGTCCTGACAAAGAGGATCTCCATTGACATAACAGCTGGTTGAAATTCGAGGTGTTAACTCACAGTAGTCTTCTGGAGTATTGACCCCGAAATTAACATTACTTGATGAGCAGCTTTCAAAGGTAACACTTGTCACAGACGAGTTTCCTGTGTTTCCGTTACCATCAATACTTGCAAAGCTCTCATACAAGTAGTAAGCCTCGGAGGGCTGTGTAGCATTGAACTGGTCAATGCCAAATTGAATTCTTACGGGTCCGTTACAACCAGCGACATTAACGGAATAATTTCCATTTGCGTCAGTTGTCGCCGTGGCAGTTGTGCCGTTAGCGTCGGTGGCTGTTACGGTCATACCGGCAACCCCAATATCGCCACCATCCAGGGTGCCATTACTAGTGAAATCCCGGTATACAGTTCCAGAGACCTGGGCGAAAATATCGCCAGGACTCAAAAGAGCCGTAAGAATCAACAGAATCGAAAAGGTCGCAAGCCTTGAGAATCTGTTGGGGTAAAATTTTCTTTTCATTATTTATAATTTGAGATTATCGTTTCTCTGACGCATAAATTGCGTTTAAAAGAATGAAAACACAGAAAGGGTACCTCCCAAAGTGGAGACACCCAGATAACAGGCACAAGTCTGTCCTGTATAGGTTTTCTATTCATATTCACATTTACACTCCAATTCCGAGCAATTAAAAGCAAGGTATTGGAATAAGTTCCACAATTCGCGCCTAATGGTGGGTGAAAAGTGGTCTGCATTTACACTGTCTCCAGCACCCCAGCACTGCAAGCGACCCCAAACAGATTGGGTCAGACTATCGAGTATCTGGTATATAGGCGAGACAGGGCAAATCTCTATTGCTTAATAGTGGTAGGACAAGGCCTTTGGGTTCATGTAGTTATAGCTTCATGAAGCGCAACGGCCTACACCGCAAAACTAGCAACATTCCGGTAAATTCCTGCCACTTTTCACAATAAATTTTGAATTTTCGCCTCCGTTTTATAGATCTTCATAATTTCACTTTAGGACCTCTACGTAAGAATATCACTAGGTAGCACTTAGAATTGGCGTCGAAGCCTGATGTAAGTCAATTATATGCGAGCGGACTTTCGTTCAATGAATAGCACTAATACAATGGTTAAAGTGCTTTCGTTGCTGATAGCTATCTGTTGTGCTGATCAAGCTCTTTGGCGCTTTCGATTATCGTTCTTCCATATCTCTGTTGTATACTGGCTGCATCGCATACACCTACAGAAACAAAAGGGCCTACAGTTGCTTAGCGCAACTGTAGGCCCTTTACGAGACAAATTGGTCGTACTTCGTTATCTTATTGTCTGGCCTGTACTGATGACCCTAGGCCCCTCTAAGAGGGCATACACGTACAATCCAGTTGGAAGGGAGGCACCAACTGCTTCACCATTCCACTGCAACGCCGCTTGCCCGCTTGCCTGGTAGATCAAAGAGCCATTTAGATTGTAGATCATCAAATGCAAATCTTCCATTGCATAGCAAGGTTCAAGAATCTCAAATCTTAAGCCTTGCGATTGTGTTGTTGCAACTGCCACTTCGCAGTCAACTATCCGCGTTTTGCCGATCTGATTTTCATCACTATCGTCTACCAAATTGCCATCCAGACCACAATCACCAACCGTCAATTCGACGCTGATGGTTTGACAATTTCCCGCCGAATCACAGCCATCAATTGTAAGTAATTCTACACCAGTGAATGCAGGCAAACCGATATAAGTAAAGCAATTCTGATCGATATCCTGAATACTGCAAGAGTATAGGGTGGTAACAGAAACGACAGTCGCATCTGCAAGCAAATCACAAAACTCTACACAAATTGCAGTTGGCGTCATCTGAGGCGTGCAAATAGGCTCTGGAGTACAATCAGTTGGTTCAATTGCTGACTGCACATATACCTCAACTACTCCGATTGTACATAAGCCTTGTGCATCACAGACTGTATATGAGAACTCATCCTGCCCTACAAACCCGAGGTCAGGCAGATAGGTGACTTCATTACCAGTGGCAAACACAGAACCATTATCAGGGTCACCTAATTGGTCGAGCATCAGAGTCTCTCCTTCCGGATCGGCATCATTTCCGACCGGATCCAAAGTGATAGGGGTGTCGACGGTAGTTGTTGCCTGATCTGTACCCACAACCGGAGCTTCATTAGGCATCGCATTGCAGTCATCTGTGATTGTCAATTGGATCACTTGCGTATCGCATTGAATGTCATCACAAGCTGTAATTACAAGAGATTCTGAACCAAGGAAGGCCGGGACTGAAGTGTACTCGATGCAGTTGCCATTGTAGACTATTGAAGCATCAAATGTATTTTGCACGTCTGTAATCGAATAATCCCCTTCAAGATCACAATATTCTGGGCAAATTAATACTGTTTCCATTGGCGCTGTACAGATAGACCAAACTGGATTTGTGCAATCTCCCTCTTGCACCATAATCGTAATGGTTGACTGACCGTAGTTGCCAATGTCATCACAAGCATTATAGTGTATAGTTTCGACTCCGATGAATCCAGCATCAGGACTGTAAGTCATTGTGTTTCCTATTACCTGGAGGACTCCGTTCGCCGGCTCTGTATAATCACAGATGTATAGTTCTCCTTCTTCAGCATCTAAATCGTTCTCCAGAGGATTGAAGGAGATTTCACTACCTGATGTAATATTGTATAAGTCATTTACGGTAATAGGAGCGCTGTTACAATTTACCACCTTGAACTCTGCGCCAGCAAGACCCAAGGCTGCACAAATATCTCCACCTCCCTGGTTTAGCTGGGCATTTACCTCAAATGCCGTTGTTTGTCCAAAAGTAATGGCAGACAGATCAAATGTGGCCGGATCATATACAAGGCTATGCACTGTAAAAAATCCACCATTTAACATCGGCCCAAAAGATGGCACAGTAGAAATCTGCTGAATTGTGAAATCAGAAGAGGAGGTAAGCAAATAGACTACCTGATATCCCGGAGGAACGACGGGAGCCACTGTTTGCAGTGCCTTAATGTATCCAGTTACGCAAATTTTGTAAACATCCGGAACCAGAACTTCACTTGTGGCTGGACATGCTCCGGGCTCATCAATTGTAATCGTCACGATTGCCAAGTCAATTCCTCCATCTTCATCGCAGATTTGGTAAGAGAAGTGATCTACCCCGGTATATCCTTCCTGAGGTGTGTAGACAAGTTGGCCGTTGATCATTTCCAAGAAACCATGTGTTGGTTGAAAGAAATCGCAAACAATCACTTCTCCACCGTCAGGATCATAATCATTATTAAGGACATCAACAACAATTGGGTTATTCCAAACTGTTTGATACTCGTCCATGATTGCAACTGGTGAAGTATTACCATTGCAATTTCCTACCTGAATAAAGATAGAGATTGTCTCGCACTCTGTATCTGAGCACGCAGTCAACGAAACTTCGTATACAAATCCGGGTACAATGCCGGGTACAGAAGTAAAGACCAAGCAATCTCCTTCCATTTCAACTCCACATGTGTAAGAAGTATTGACACTGGTCAATGTAAAATCATCTCCAAGAGAGCAGAACTCTGGACAAATCAGTGTCGGTGACAGTGGCTCAGTGCAAATTGAAATGACTTCTGGATCGCAAGGATTTTCATCAACCGTAATGAATACTGTAGCGGTATCCTCATTTCCATCAGAATCACAAATCGTGTATGTGAAAGTATCGACACCCTCAAAGCCAGGATTAGGCTCGTAAACAAACTCTTCGCCAACTTGTACGACTGTGCCATTTAGTGGCTGTGAGTATCCACAAATCGTGAATGTATCCCCTTCTGGATGAGAATCGTTTTCCAAAGGAGAAATTACTACAGGAGTGTCCCCCGATGTGTTGACAAAATCATCCACCGCATCTGGGCCCTCGTTAATTTCACATGCAACAATTACTGTCACTTCGGCGGTGTCGGAGTTTCCTTCCGAATCTGTAATCGTGTAGGTAAAGCTATCTACCCCACAGAAATCATCATTAGGTGTATAGGTGATGGTCCCGTCTTGATTAATTGTCACTGTTCCGTTTAGCGGCTCAGTATAATCAGTGACTGAGAAAGTATCACCATCCGGATCGGTATCATTGCTAGTCACGACGATTGTAATGGGTGTCTCGAATTCCGTGGACACTTGATCATCATTTGCAATGACCGTATTTTCAAGAGTTAAGCCGAAGTCCAGATTCAATATATCCTCACCTGAGGATAATGTCACGGTAAATGAAGACGGGGTTGTCAAGCCGTAAGCTTCTGGGGCAATTAATTCTACAGAATATATTCCCGGCTCCAAGCCACAGAAAGAGTAACTTCCGTTTTCCGTAACGAGTTGATTAATTTGCTGGCCGTTGCCGTCATAAAGTATCACAGTGACAGCTCCAACGAAGGCAGAATCTTCTACATCCTGCATTCCATTTTCATTTTGGTCAATGAAAATAGAGTCACCGAGACAAGCAGCTCCGTAGATTCCAAAGTCCGCATCAAGGAAATTTTCATTTTCTCCCAGGTTCACATTAAATTGGCTAGGCGTCGAAAGTGTATACCCAGAAGGCAAAGAATCCGTATCGAGGACAACAGTATATTCTCCAGGAGCCAGATTCTCGAAGAGATAATTGCCGTTTTCGTCTGTGATCGCAGAATCGAGAAGTAATCCCGCTGCATCATAGAGTTGCACAATCACACCTTGTATTCCTTGTTCCCCTGCATCCTGTATCCCGTTGGCATTGGTATCAGTAAAAACTGTATCTCCAATTGACCCACATCCCGAAGGAGCAAGGATTTCGATGTCGCCACCCGTCAGCTCATGCACACAGCCATCGTTGTCTCGAATCCAAATCGTATATATTCCTGGTTCAAGACTTAGGATGGGTGAGGATTGGTAAGTAGTACCAAGGTCGGCCGAGAATTCAAATTCGCCGGCAGAATTGCTAATGCTAATTGTCACTTCTGCAACTGTGCTGCCACAGGTTGGTTGATCAATATTCGCAGTCGAAATCAATGGCTCACTTGCCCCAACAGTCACCTCTACGATTGATGATTGACAGCCCATTTCATCGGCCACTAACAACATATAAACTCCAGCCGAAAGCCCATCAAATGTAGAGGTTGAAGAGAAGTTACTTCCACCATCTATGGAGTAACTCAATTCCCCGACACCGCCTGAGGAGAATACGATGATCTCTCCATTTTGAGAATCAGGACAAGTAAGGTCATTCACTTCGGCCTGCGGAGCCGAAATTGCTGCCGGTGAAGCGATTGTTACTAGCTCATCAGCCTGTGCTATGCAATTGTCTCCACTGCGTACCCAAACCGAGAACTGTCCAGCCGCCAAACCTTCGAAGATCGAATTCGACTGCCAATTTAGTCCGGCATCAATTGAGTATTCCAAATTGCTATCACCGCCGAGGGCAACCACTAAGATTTCTCCATCTCCAGCATCAGCACAAGAGAGGTTAGATACTTGAATATCTGAAATAAAAACGGCGGGAGGAGCATTGACTATAACTGGATTTCCGAAGCTTGTTATACATGCGTTATCATCTCGAACTACTATCTGATACTCACCTTCAGATAATCCCGAAAAGACTGAATCATCAGAATAAGTACTACCACCATCAATTGAGTATTGGAGATTTCCATCTGTGGAGACAATGACTTGAATCACACCATCGCTACCTCCACACTGGGAGGCATCAGTCACCACAGGATCCCCAAACTCAACGCTGGTTAAGCCGCCGATTGTGAGCTCATTTGCAGATACTGAACATGCATTCTGGTCAATCACTAGTGGTTGATAGTTGCCTGCAGATAGCCCCTCAAAGAGTGGATCAAAAGAAACCGATTGGCCACCATCAATTGAATATTGAAGGGCTCCCGTGCCACCAGTAACAACAAAGGAGATTGAACCATTCGCAGCCTCACAATCTGTCACATCAGAAATCAAAACCTGGGAAATCTGGATTGGATTTGCACCATTGACCGCCACTTCTCCCGCGGCTGTTATACATTCATTTTCATCTTTCACCAAGACGTTGTAGGTTCCTATTTGTAAGTTGTTGAAGATGGAGTTATTCGAATAGTTTGCTCCCCCATCAATTGAATAAGAAATCTCTCCTTGTCCACCACCAGCAATGATTTCCAATACACCTGAGTCCTCACCGCTGCAGGATTGATCAGCAACAATAATATCTAATATTTGGAGGTCTAGCGGTGCTTCGATTGACACAGGCGTTGGCTCGCCAAAGTTGCATCCATTGGCGTCGAGAGTTTCGGCATAATATATACCTTCTACCAGACCTGTAAATATAGGAGAATCTTGATAGGTTAAACCATCGTCGATAGAATATTGATAAGGAGGAATTCCCCCAATTACTTCAAGTTCAATACTTCCTTCTGCTTCTCCGAAGCAATCATTGTGTTCTACAGACTCTATTGTGAGTAGTAGGTCTTCCGGTTGCGCCAGATTGACGATCTGATTCCAAGAGCTGGTGCAGCCGTTGGCATCTCTAACCACCACTGCATACAGTCCAGCTTCAAGATGATCAAATTGATTCTGCACGATGTGGAATGTAATCCCGCCATCAATCGAATATCCAAGCGAGCCAGTTCCACCAGAAGCCTCGATTAGGATGCTACCGGATTGGTCATCATGACAACTCAAATTTGTGCTTTGAACTCCGGCAATTACAATCGAAGAAGATGGATCTCCAATTACGATAGGTGTGGTGTAAGCAAGATCGCAAAGAGCCTGATCAGATACTATGATATCATATTGGCCGATCGCCAGGTTCTCAAAGACGTTGTCTGTAGAGAAATTCTCTCCTCCATCAATAGAATATAGCAATACTCCGGTTCCACCACCTGCATATATGGTGATGCTACCATTTTCACCACCATTACAATCGACATCCTGGGCGTTAACCGCTACTATATGGATGTCTTGTGGTTGCTCAAGAACTGTCAGCTCGGTGTCGAAATAGTGACATCCATTTTCGTCTCTAACCACTACGGAATATGCGCCAGAAATCAATCCTTCAATTAGGGAAACATCATTGAAGTGTGCTCCTCCGTCAATCGAATAACTGTATTCTCCAGTACCGCCGGTGGCGGCAATTTCTATCACACCATTTGTACCTCCACAGGTTGTAGGGTTGGTGGTGTTGACGAAGACCTGTAAAGGTTCAGGATCGCTAATCTCGACTACTTGCTCAAAATCTGCAAAGCAACCATTGGCATCCCGTACTTTGATCTGGTAGATTCCAGCAGGTAGACCAGAGAAAGTATTACCGGTTGAAAATACATCTCCATTGTCAATAGAGTAATACAATTGAGCACCTCCTCCACCAGCAAGGATGGAGATTTGTCCATCGTTATTGCCGTTACAAGAGATATTGTTAGTTGTAACTGACAGTACTTCTATTGCAGGAGGAGCCATCATTGTTTGGACTGGTCCCTCGACAGAGCAAAGAAAGCCTGATCGGACGATTATCTCATAGCTGCCTGGTCCGACATTTTCAAAGACGTTACTGTACTGGTGGCTAAGACCACCATCTATTGAATACTCAAGGGGGAAGTCTCCGCCGTGGGCTTCGATTGTAATAGTTCCGTCGACATTGTTAGCACAAGTTGGATTCTGCGCTATTATCTCATCGATTACAATATCTGAAGGCCCAGAGATCGTGACCATTCCGCCTGACTTACTGCAACCCAATGCGTCTTTGACTGTGATTTCATAATCTCCGGCGGATAAGTCAGTGAATTCGTTACCTAGTGCAAATGTTTCACCTCCATCGATCGAGAACTCCAAAGGCAATTCGCCGCCTGCAGTGTATATCACAAGCCATCCATCATCTGCACCACAAGTTGTCAAATCCTCATAGTCCACAAATACGATTTCAAAATCTGCAGGCTCATTGATGACTATTACTTCATCTTCAACCGAGCATCCATTTGCATCCACTACATCTACCACATAAACCCCTGCCGCCAAGCCATCGTAATCGCCTGTATTTTGAAATGTCACTCTGTTGTCGATCGTATATTGATAGGGTGGAAGACCGCCATCTGCTGTTATCGATATAGTTCCATTGTTACCGTCACAAATCGTTATATCAGTCGATTCAAATTCCATTGACAACTGCGGTGATTCTCCCACAATCGTTTGGGAGGACCAGTCTACGTAACAATCATTTTCATCCTTTACCTTAACATCATATGAGCCAGCCGGGATATTCAGAAAGGTTCCCGAGGTTTGATAGATTGCGCCGCCATCAATTGAGTATAACAACTCGCCAAAGCCGCCAGCGGCAAAAATCACGATCGATCCGTTTGACTGGCCAAAGCAGAGGGCATCTGTGGCTTGCACTTCTTGAATCGAGATTGGTGGAGCCTCTTGTATGTTTACTACAGTCTCGAAAGTTTCGGTACACCCGTTGGCATCTTCCACAATCACGATGTATTCTCCACCTTGACGTTGCTCAAAAATGCCGGAATTTGAAAAAGTCGTACCTCCATCGATGCTGAAAGTATATGGCTCAATTCCACCCAGCGCTGTTACCTGAATAAAGCCATCTTGTTCCCCAGGGCAACTAACATCCTCAGATTGGAGATCACGAATTTGTAGTGGGATTGCAGGCTCTGAAATTTCGATGAGCTCATCATACCCAGACATGCATCCATTGCCGTCTTCCAAGACTGCCATATAGATGCCAGGTCCGACATTTTCAAACAGGTTAGAATCCTGATAGGTCTCACCGTTATCGATCGAATACATGTAAGGAGGGACCCCTCCATCTCCTGTAATAGTTATGGATGCATCATTGGCACCAGTACACATCACTTGTGTGTAAGAGACATTTGCAATTCGAAAGTTCTCATCGCCGCCGCCGACAATCACAGGAGGGCCGTAGGCAAGCGGGCAATCGTTTTCATCTTTTATATATACCAGGTAGGAGCCTGCAGACACTTCATCGAACACATTAGATGTTTGATAGGTATTTCCTTCGTCAATTGAATATAACAAGTCACCAAAACCACCACTGGCTTCAATGGTCATTGTTGTAGTTGCGCTTCCTCCACAGGGTATATCTGTAAACTGCACATCGGTGATCGTCAGTGGATCTCCGCCAATTTGGACCGTTACCGGCCAGGTGGCAGTACAATAGTTGGCATCGCGAACCAAGATATCGTAAGTGCCCATACCTAGATTTTCGACAAAGCTCACATCCAGAAAATGTTCTCCGGCATCCAGTGAATATTGATAAGGTTCTGTTCCTCCAGTTGCCAATACTGTTAAGGTTCCATTTCCTCCACCAAAACAATCCACATCAGTGACAGTGACATCCAATACTTCGAGTGGGATAGCTGGGCCTTCTACCTCTGCAAAGCCAGCAGAAATTTGGCAACCTGTAGCGTCCATAACGACGAGTTCATAATATCCTGCTTCCAGATTGTTAAAGTTGTCGGACATCTGGAATGTAGTTCCACCATCGCTGGAAAGCTCATAAGGTGGGGACCCCCCCGAAATTGAGAGTGTGATTTTACCATCAGCGTCTCCAGCGCAAAAGACGTTTTGCACCTGGACGTTACTTACAGACAATCCTCCAGCTGAACCTGAAACCACAAATGGTTCACCGTAGGGTTGCTCGCAATCGTTTGCATCTGCAACTACGATGTCGTATGTACCAAGAGCAACATTTTCAAAGGTATTTGATGTCTGGAATGATTGACCGCCATCTATAGAATATGAAAGAGGCTCATTACCATTGGCAGTGATGACTATCGATGCATTCTCATCACCGCAAGATCCCCCACCTGCTTCCACCGTCTGAAAATTGACAGAAGGCTCTGCTCCCTGAACACTTACAGTTTCTGCCGTTGCTTCACAGGAAGCTGTTTCGACCCGTACTGTATAATTCGCTGCGCCCAAATTGGAAATGAGGTACGGACTATCAGTAACTCCTGAATCCACAAGTTGCTCCAATCCGCTATTTATCATGTAGTATATGTCAACAGGTGCATCATTGCCTTGAAAGCTAATTTGCAGGCTGCCGTTTTCTTGTTCACACCCTTGTGTTGCTGTTGGCATTACTGCAAGCAGTATATTACAATCCGGACCTGATACTGTGCAAGTCGTCGTAGTCGAACAAGCTTCTTGATCCGTGATTGTGATGGTGTATTCACCGACCGCTAAATTGTCAAATGTGCCGGAGCTGGAAGAAGTACCATTTAATTCAAAGGTGTAACTTCCTGTACCACCGGTTGCAAAAACGGTGAGATTACCATCTGAGGCAGAAGCGGAAGATGCAGGTTGTGAATCGCAAGTCAGCACAGAAAGGGCATCAGGTTCTTCTATAGTAAAGCTAAGTTCTACTTCGCAGCCTGATTGATTTGCTGCTGAAACCACATATGTGCCAGCCGCCAAGTCTTGAGCCTGGTTCCCTATTATTCCTAGATTTTCACCATTGCTGAACCATGTATAACCGACTAAACCGCTGTCTATCCCTTCGATGCTAAGAGTAGCGCTTGCATCAGCCTCACCTGCACAGCTGATCTGCGTCAGACTTTCCAAAGAAAGGTCGAGATCGCAAGTTGCTTCACACATTACAAATTCATATGTGACGGAGCAATTTGCTGCATCAGTCACGGTAACCGAGTAGTCTAGGGGAGCAGACAAGCCGGTAGCTGTGTCTGAGGTTTCACCTGTACTCCATAGAATGGATACCGGCTCCACTGCACCCTCATAGGTTACTATGGCTGAGCCATCGCCGCCCTCCACTGTCTCTTCGCAGGTAACGGCTACAACAATCGAAAGTTCTTCACATTGGCTATATACAAAGCCAAAATCTACTGAGTGATCATTATTACCATCTTGTCCCGTAGTGATTGTCGCTGCTACAGCATTGAGGATTTGCCCTTCAGCTCCATCGGAGTCTATATGATCGGCAAATGCTCCCGAAGCATTGTTAGCCGGAGATGGCGGAAAGTTGTTTACGTTAGCACCTGTTTCAACTGCCACTATGTATGTTGTGAAAGCATTTAGTCCTGTGAAGAGGTATTCGCCTTGTGCATTTGATTGCGTGCTGGTTATTTGTGTGCCATTTTCGTCAAGCAGCAGAACCTCGACGTTTGCCAGTCCTAGTTCGCCTGGATCCTGAATACCGTTGCCATTCGTGTCTGCCCAGACACGATTTCCAATTTCGATCTCAGGTACTCCACAGAGGAGCTCTACATCTCCTATTCCGGTTGCTTTCCCCAGTGTACCAGGATCATTGTTTTGATATAGGAGGTAGCCATCAGTTCTTTGTCCTGTTCCGTTGTCATACCAATGCAGACCTCCAGAAAAGTAGAACTGATCCAAAGGATCAAACACAGAAGATACCACTTCGTTGGCTCCTGCCAGATATGCCAATCCACCTACTACCACTTCTTCGTGCAGATCGTCATTCCAGTTGTCCTCACAGAAGAACTCTCCTCCGCCAGGTCCTTGTCCTGTATTAGCTCCACAGCCTGAGATAGCTCCAAGGGTTCCATTACTTTCCAGAACAAACGAGCCGTTTTGATTTGCAGCTTTGAGTAAGTCACCTGATGCAAAACCATTGAATATGCCAGTCACTCCAGGGACCAGATTTGCTCGTCCAGTTTGGTGTCCGGTTCTATCCATCATACCGATTAGCATGTTCCCATTACTATCAAACTCGATGTCACTGATGATCGGTTGTGGATATACTAGCCTATTTGTGCCAGCAATTACAAGATCTGCAGGGTTATCTGTCCATGGGTTCCAACTACAGCCATAGTTCAAATCTGTACAGCCTTTATCGTAATCTAAAGGTATTGAGAGCGCCTGGGTAAATTGCCCTGTGCTTAGATTCATCTCGTAGATGATTCCGGTCAGATCAGCAGATGACTGTGAAGTTTCTGCGGAACAAACAACACCTACATAAAGGGCATCCTCGTAATACTTTAGCGCCCAAGGACGATAATCGCCATTGGAGCACCCTGGGTTTGGTATTGCATAGGTATCGACTCCTGATAAGGAGGGAGTTGTTGGTGGATTGCCAATAGATAAAGCAACGATCTCTTTTTGTAGGAGATTCACGACATATAGTGTATTTCCATCTGTTGAGATATCCATATCTCCAAGACCAATTTTGGCAACTGCACCGAAGGTTTCCGAATCGGTGCTAGCATCTGTTTTATCTCCTGTTAGTCCTTGGTGTGGATCTGCACCGGTGTTTATCCCAAGCGTATTTAGGTCAACGAATGGATCAGAAGATGGTCCAGAGGAGGACATGTCCGTAATGTAGATTCCCCCGGTTCCCAGCGCTGCAAGTCCCGTGTGTCGTTTGATCACTGCTGCCGAAAACAAACTTTGAGACTGAGGCTGGTAGGCTAAACCCCATATGGCTCCTAACTCCTCCCCTACAGCAATATGACCAGGAGCCGGAGTTTGGCCAGTAGCGTTGAAGCTAGTTGAAACCAGCACATCTGCTACAGCCGTTTGGTTTTGCAGGCTGATACCCTCTGTATCCAGCGGATCACCATTTACGTAGCAGGGTATGACAATGGTTGGGTTTGCTTCGCAGAACTGATCGGGTCTCATTAGCCCGAAGTTCACATTTGATGCAGGACCATTGACAAAAGTCACCTCGGTAGATGAACCAGCACCGGAGGGACCGGCGAAGGCATTGCCGAGATCGGAGAAATGCAATCTATACTGCCCAGGAGGTACTGAAAGTGTGTAGCTACCGTCTGCCGCAGAGCTAGTTTGCGCTGCTGATTGATTGTTCTCATCAAATGCAGTGATAGTAACTCCTTCCTGACCAGGCTCATTGGCCGTCAGGTTACCGCTACCATCGAGATCGGCGAACACAGTTCCAGAAATTTGCGCGGACAGCATACTGGTACTACAAGCCATAAGCAGCAAGAGCAGCCAGATCCGGGGTAAGAATCTCTTCATAATTTAGTTGTTTTCCATCACAAAAACCCAATTCCGACGAATCAGACACTTGCTATCATCCTGGGTGTAAATACGGGGTACCCGTGAAGCCTGGCAAGGGGGCTAAATACGGCATGCCCAAATCTCCGGAGAGACCTCAGGCACGCTGGTTTCGTCAGTTGCTTAATGGTGATGGTTAAGGATGTGTGCCTTTGCATCCTGTTAGGGATGCTGGTTGCACAGCCTGGTCAATCTCAGTACGATAATAGCGGCTGGTGGGCGCTCAAGCTCATACCATTACATGACCAAGTTCAAAAGACAAATTTAGTTATTTTTTTATGAAAAAAAGCCATTCATAAATTGCCCTATCCATGTTATCGAGCTACTTCCGGTTCCTTTCTTTTTGTGTAGTCTTATCAGTGTAAAAGAGTGAACTTGGTTTCACTGCATAGTATTACATACAATTGTGTACAGTATACTTTACAATAGTAAGACAAAAAAGTCGAAAATTCGTCACCTAATCTGCCAAAATTGAACATTAATTTTTCGACTTTTTGTTGTGCCAAGATAATCAAGGTCAGATTGTTACGATAGGCAGGAAAGTGACAATTCCATGCAAAACAGATACCCTTTTGGTGATTGGCGCTATTTCGCCAGATGAGGGAGCATTCGATTATGGCAATTTAGTTTATCTGTGGCATGCAAATCAGGTGGCGCGTAGGACGGAAGGTTCAAAATAGCCCCGGGCGAAATGGCTATGAGTGCCGCTGCTGCCGTGGCGGAAGCTCACCTGCGGGGGCTCGGAGCTTGCCGGAGAGACCCTGCAGGTGATGCTGTAGCAGGCAGCAGCGGTACGAATAATAATGGAGCACGGGAAGGCAGCTTAGGCGAAGGAGAGACTTTTAGCTCCTAAGCATTAAGATTTTGAGCTTTATTGTGCGAAATTTGTGTTGGCCTGTTGGATGCACGTTGGCGCCAAATAAAATGCCCGGATCACCTTAAGTAACAGGCAATCCGGGCATTACAGAAAAATTAGACGTTATATCTAAGATGCTATTATCTACGGAGTTCTATGTATCCATCGCGTGGTTCAAGGGCTTCATTGGCTGGATCAAGCACCAGTAGGTAAAAGTAAGTTCCATCGGGAAGCGGATCGCCGCTTTCCTGCCAGGTTCCGTCCCATTGAATGGCATCTCCATATCCGACGGCGTTGTAAACCTCGACTCCCCAGCGATTGTAAATCCTGAGCTCATTTGCGGGATAGCAATCGTAGAGATCGGGAATCACAAAGTAATCTTGAATGCCGTCACCATTTGGCGAGAAACCGTTGGCAATTAAGAGAGAATCGCAATTGACTTCGGGCTCTTCAGGAGGGCCGACAGTTATGTATACCCAAGCTGAATCACATATATCCTCAATACAGACAAGGTATTGCAAGCTATCTGGCCCCTCAAATCCGAGGGCTGCGACATATTGAATTTCATTTCCAACGACCATGGCTGAGTTGCCTGCGATAGGATCGGTGATGATTTCCAAAAGAGTCTGTTCATGGGACAAGGTATCATTGGACAAGATTGGCATTGTGAGCACCTCACCAGTTACGGCCATGAAATTGTCATCGATTGCTACCACTAGCGTGTCAGCCGGGATAGTATCTTCGGGTTCGCATTCCTCCACCGTTAGGAACACTGCTCCATTGACACAATATGGGGGTATTCCTTCATCGCAAACGGTGTACACGAAGTAATCCAGGCCTACATAGCCAGAGTCCGGTGTATAGATTGACTGACCGTTTAGATGCACTGCTTCTCCCATAGCCGGACTTGTGATAAAGGAGATAACCAAGTTGTCTCCGTCCGGGTCTTCATCGTTGTCTAGCACTGAGATGGTCGTAGGTTCACAGTTAGTTACGGTTGCATAGTCTTCCAGGGCGTAAGGTGGATTGTTTTGGTCATCACAATTGAGAATACAATATTCGACCATCACGGTATCGCAAAGAACGGGTGTTCCATTGTCGCAGACCACATATTCAAATACATCGCACTCGGTGCCCCCTTCAATTGGTGTGTAGAGTAGCGTTTCGCCATCTTGTGTCAGTGTTCCAAAGGCACCTTGCGTAAAGGAGTCTAGCGTGAGCTCGTCACCTCCAAAGCTATCAAGATCATTGGCTAATACATCAATTATGTTTGGCTGATCATCTTCAAAACAGTAGGCATCGCTGATTCCTGTCGGTGGCAAATTGGTGATGCTTTCAGGTTGTACCACAACTGCGACCAGTGCGGTATCGCATTGGCCAATATCGTCGCAGATGACGTATTCAAAGTAATCTGTACCGATAAAGCCAGGCACTGGCGTATAGATGAGTCCATTGCCGTCAACGGTAAAGATGACGGTTCCATTAGGCGGATTTGTAAAGTCGGTTATTGTTAGATTTTGCCCTTCGTCGTTTGCGAGCACATCAATCAGCACCGGATCATTGACCGAGGTCACAGCGATATCGGGTTCGGCATCGATCTGTGGTTGAGGGACTGAATCCTGGACCATTGTAATGGTCACAAATGCTGTATCGCAGAGCTCAGGCACTCCATTGTCGCAGAGGATATACACCAGATAATCTTCGCCTACAAAGCCCTCATTTGGGGTATATTCGACCAAACACTCTTGATTCTGCAGGGTGTCATTGATGATTTCCACTGTACCATTTGCTGGTTCTGCCACTATTGTGATGGTCAGTAACTGGCCAACATCCGGATCAGAATCATTTTCACAAATATTGATTATGACCGGAACATTGATATCTGTGGTGGCTTCGTCATTTTCAGCATTCGGGTAGCTATTGCTTGGATCGGTACCGATGGCGATGAAGACATTGGCTGTATCGCAAAGTCCTAATGGATCGCAAATGACGTAGGAGAATGAATCTTCAACCATGTCCACTCCATCATTTGGCGTGTAGATCAAGGCTGTGCTGTCTTCATTGTAGGTTACGACTCCAAACTCCGGATCTGTGTGGTAGGAGATTGTGAGAAGCTGGTTTTCCGGATCACTATCGTTGTCTAAAACCGAGATAAGGACAGCTTCTCCGGGATCGGTAAGTACCAGATCGTTGTTGGCAATCGGGGGCATGTTGATTGCATCTTCCGGTAGAACACTTACTGACACGATGGTTGAGGCACAATTGGCTTCTGCATCGCAGGCATCGTAGAAGAAGAAATCAGAACCGCTGAAGCCATCGTTTGGCGTATAAATCAGAACCGTTCCACCTTCACCAAAGGCTACTGTGCCATTTTCCGGATTGGTAAAACCGGTGATGGTAAGTGGAAAGTCTGCGTTGTCATTTAGCAGTACATCGATGGTAACACTGGTTTCGTACGGCGTTTGCACAACGTCGGGATTTAGCTCGACTTCGCCAGTACCTTGATAGATCGTGATAATGACGGCTACAGTATCGCATAGTTGCGGCTCTCCGTTGTCGCAGAGCAGATATGAAAATCCGTCGGTGTCTGCATCAGGATCCAGCAGGGTATAAATCATAGTACAACCAGAGGGGTCCGATTCATCTGCCGTAACGATTCCAAAGGCCGGAGGCCCCAGGACAGAAACGCTAAGGTCGTCTCCATCCGGGTCGCTATCATTGGCACAAACATCGATGATGATGAAGTCTTCAGTCGGTAGCATATCGAAATTGTCCTCTATTCCGATTGGAGCTGAGTTGATTGGTTCCATTCCACCTAGTGCGATTGCGACTGTTGCAGTATCGCAGAGGCCTTCTTCATCGCAGACTTCATAATCGAAGCTGATATTGCCTACATACCCAGAATCGGGAGCGAAGATCAAGTTAGTTCCATCCTCGCTAATAGTGACGGTTCCTCCTTCTGTGGGCCCTATCACTTCGGTGATGGTGAGTAATCCTCCCTCTGGATCGGTGTCGTTTCCTAAGACATCCAAAGTGATTAGCTCTTCATACTCTTCGAATTCAAAGCTATCATTATTGGCCAATGGAGGTAGGTTTTCCTGATCATCCGGCAGCACAGTGATAGTGACAACGGTGGCATCTGTGTTGCCATCGGCATCCATGATGGTATAGAAGAAGAGATCATCTCCGTCAAAACCAGGATTTGGGGTATATATAATGGCAGTACTGTCTTCATTGAATGCTACAGTGCCGTTTTCCGGCTGCGCTATTTCAATGATTGTAAGGCCTTCCCCAATATCGTTTGCCAGTACGTGAATGGTTATAGATTCCTCAAAATTGGTTGTCGCTGCATCTGGCTCAGCACTAATCTCTTCCGGGATGAAGGTATAGTTGACTGTTACAAATGTAGAGTCACAGAGCACAGGAATACCATTGTCGCAAAGCAAATAGCTGAAAACATCTTGAGCTCCATCGATAAATTCGTTGGGAGTATAGATGAACGTGCAACCAGAATCATCTGTAGGATCTTGCTCAATGGAGCCAATCGCAGAAGGCACCAGTATCGATACAGAAAGTTGGTCTCCGTCAATATCCAAGTCATTACCGCAGACGCCAATGACCACAAACTCGTCCATATTGGTGAGGGTTGCTTCATCTATAGTAGCTACGGGGGAATTGTTGCTGACTTCCGTCCCAACGGAGATCACCACTGTTGCTGTGTCACAAGCAGGAGGGTCATCATCATCACAGGCCACGTACTCAAATTCCACTTCTCCAATAAAGTCGGGATCTGGAGTAAAAATCAGTTCCGTGCTATCTTCGTTGAAGGTCACTGTTCCTCCATTGTCTGGTCCAATAACATCAAGTATCGAGATCTCGCCGCCTTCGGGATCTGAATCATTATCCAGAACAGGCAGTGTAACTATTTCATTTGGTTCGACTTCAAATACATCTCCGTTGATTGAAGGTGGTTGGTTTGGTGCGCCATCTTCGAGCACTTCAACTGTGACAGCTGCGGTCGATGTGTTTCCTTCTTCATCAATTATAGTATAGAAGAAGAAGTCTCCCCCGCTGAAACCCAGGTTTGGCGTATAAACTAATGCGCTACCGTCGGGACTCAAGCTGACGGTACCGTTGATTGGGTCAGTGAAGGAATCAATGGAGATGCCCTCACCGGAATCATTTATTAAGACCTCGATAGTAACTGGTGTTTCGTAGGGAGTTGTGATTACATCCAACACAGCGATGATCTCCTCAGGAGGTGTGACATCCAGGACCGTGATTGTAACAGTTGCCGTATCACAGCTGAGATCGATACATGGATTGCATACCTGGTAGGTATAGGAATCTGTTCCAATAAAGCCCTCATTGGGTGTATAGTTGAACCGACCTGCTGCATCCGGCTCAATGGTTCCGTTGAGTGGTTGCGTAATAGCCAGGGTAGTCAAGGTGTCGATTGAGTAGCATGGATCGCTATCGTTGGCTAGTACATCTATCATTATTGATTCTTCCTCCAGTAAGACGAAATCGTCCAATGCCAGCGGTGGGAAACATCCCACATATACTTCAACGTAGGCAGTGTCACAGACCTCGTTATTGTCACAGGCTACCACCGTGAGCTCGTTAGTTAGTCCGGCTGAACCTGGCAATGCAGTATATCCAAAGCATTCAGGGGGATGATCGTCCAGATTGATGCTGCAATTGTATAGTGCTGTTACTTCTACCACTTCAATGCTGTCGCCCTCGAGGGTACACCAATCGAAGCATATAACTTCTGGTTGGACTGGCACTGTACATAGGGCCGTTAAATATGCGGAAGTATCGCAAACTGGTTCAGGTGGATCTTCCACAAGGACGGTAACAGTGGCATTTGCTGTTTGTCCATTTTCATCTGTTATGGTGTATTCAAATTCGACCAAACCGGTAAAGTCATCATCTGGAGTGAATACAATATCGTCGCCAACGATCATGACTGTACCTCCAACTTCAGGCTGTGTTACCCCAGTGATCATTAGTCCTTCACCTGTATCATTATCCAATACAGAAATATTGATTGGGGTGTTGGTGATGGTATTTACGACATCAGGTACCGCTTCAAACGGATCTTCTACCGGATCGATAATATCCAGGGTAATGGTTGCCTGAGAAATTGAACCGCAAAAGTCTTCGATTTGGTAATCAAACTGGACCTGCCCCAGATAATCCGGGTCAGGACTTACCTGCAATTGAGCTCCTTGTTGAGTTACACTCGCCCCCTCACCTGGTTCGGTAAATTCAAGTAGGAACAGTTGTTCTCCTTCGTCATTGCTTAAAGGATCGATCTGCATACTTTGATTTGCAGGAATCTCGAAAGTGTCGTCAACTGCCAGCACGACCTCTTGGTCTGGTCCGAGTGTGAACACAAATACCGTAGAGACTGAACACTCTTGAGGGTTCTGATTATCACAAATTGTGACATAGACTGAATCCATTCCAAAGAATTGCGGTAGCGGTGTATAATTGAAGCAGAGGTCACTGGTCACCGATATACTACAGTTGAAGGTAGTTTGTACATCTACGATGGTGCTTGGTTGTCCCTCCGGCTCACAGTAATCGAAGCACACCGGAACAGTAGAGAGAGGAGTCGTGCAGAAAGACAAGGTGTCCACACATGGTGGCAAGTTGGCTTCCAACACTACATTTACTGTCACGGTAGCTGTATCTGACAGACCATCTTGATTTAGAATCGAGTATGTGAATACAACAAGACCAGTGAAACCCTGTTCTGGAATAAAGGTCACTGTTCCATCATCATTTAGAATTGTACCTCCCGAAGGTATTGGCAAGCTAACTTCCTCGATCACGATGGCGAAGCCGGTGTCATTTTCAATCAGGTCCAGGTTAATCGGAGTATTGACCGTAGTTGTGTAAAAGTCATCGACAGCGTCTGGGGCATCAGAGGAGAAGACGGTAATTGTTACTGTTGCAGTATCCATGTTTCCTTCCTGATCCGAGATACTGTATTGGAAAACCGCTTGACCAACAAAATTCGAGTCCGGTGTAAAGATCAAACCATCGTCGCCCAAAATCACTTCTCCTCCAAAGGCAGGTTGTGTAAAGCTTGAAATGTAGATACCAGCACCTATGTCATTTAGCAATGCATCGATCACGATGGGAGAGTTGTTGTCTGTTTCTTCAAAGTCATTGATGGCGTCAACAACCAGAGAGTCATCTGCTTCCACTGTGACTGTCACGATTGCTGTGTCAGTTTGTCCCGCGGCATCAACAATGGTGTAAGTAAAAGTAATATCGCCGATGTATCCATCCTCGGGAGTAAATAGGATCATTTCTCCCTCTATCAGGGTAATAGCATTGACCGGAGGCACAAGTGTTTCGATAGCGATCGATACACCCGAGTCATTTTCCAGTACATCAAGAGATATTGAAACTCCTTGAAAGGTGTTATAAGTATCATCCATAGCTACTGGAGGAGTTGGGATATCGAAGGTGATCTCCACGGTACCAATTGCTGTGCTTGTATTGCCGTTAGCATCCTCGATCGTGTAGATGAAGGTGACGGATCCTTCAAAGCCATCTATGGGCACGAAAGTGAACTCTCCATCATCACCAAGAATCAGTTCACCACCATCTGGTATTGTGAAATCCACAACAGACAAATCCACACCAAGATCATTTGTAAGCGGGTTGAAGGTTACTGGAGTATTTGGTTGTGTAATAAAGTAGTCATCAATAGCATTCGGGCCCACATTGATCGTCAGCGTTGCAATACCTTGTTCTCCAGCAGAATTTTGTGCGGAGTATTGAATGGTCAGACTTCCGGTAAAGCCTTCAGCAGGTGTAAATATCAAAGTGCCGTCTTCTGTCAGTTCAAATGTGCCATTTGCTGTCTCTGTCCAGTCAATGATTTGAAGGTCGTCAATCAGATCATTTGCAAGTACGTCGATCTCTACGGTTTCTCCAAAGTCTACATTTACCAGATCATCTACCAATTCCAGAGTATTCGGAATATCTTCCGCAAAACCAAAGTCTACTTCTGCGCCAGTACCATCTCCTACAGACACTGTTTCAGAAACTGCAGTGATTGGTATGAGGTTCTCTGCCACAGAATCCGGATTGATGGAGACTATGTAATCCCCAGGCTCCACTCCTATAAGTTCATAGGCACCAAGCTCATCCGTTTCTAACACTGTTAGCGTTCCATCCGGGGCAATTATGGAGACCAAGGCCCCTTCAATGAGTGGCTCTCCTACATCATATTGCTCATTACCATTTTCGTCAATAAATGCAACACCTGAGATGCTGCCGCAATCGCCACTTGGCTCTATTACTACTGGATTGTCCAAATATTCCTGAGCGCAAGAACCATCTTGATTCTGAACAACTACTGTGTAGGAGCCTGCGGGCAAATCCTCAAAGAGACTTTCATTTTGAAAATTTGTGCCATCTACTGAATAGCTAAGATCAGCAGCTGAAGTTGAAATCTGAATTGACCCCAGGGCCCCTGCACAATCAAACGGTGCAACAAGTACATCGAGTATCTCAAATGACGCAGGAGCCACGAGGCTTATGACCTCACTATAATTTGCTGTACAATTGGCAGAATCAGCTACTTGAATCAAGTAATCTCCTTCCCCCAGATTTTCAAACAAACCAGTATCCTGAAAGGAACTTCCATTGTCAATCGAATATGCATACGGCTCTGCGCCGCCATCGACTTGAATGGATATGGAGCCTCCTAGCCCCGTACAATCCGGATCAACGACTGCTGGTTCAGCGGTGAAGTTGATTTCTGCTCCCTGGAACAGTTCAACATTTCCATAATTATAAACACAAAGCTCTGCATCTCGAACCAGTAGTTGATACACACCACCACCCAGTTCTGCAAAGAAGGGGTCCGAGGAATAATTTTCTCCATTATCAATGGAGTATGTCAAGGGTTCCAAGCCATCTACTACTTCTATCTCGATGGAACCATTGTTAGACTCGCAATCATTTGCATTTGTGATTGACACATTTATAATCGGCGTTTCTGCTTCCAAGACTTCTGTAGCTACTGTCAAATCAGAGGTACAATCTGAATCATCAGCAACCAGTACACTGTATGCACCGGGAGGGAGATCAGTAAATACCGTTGAACTGCTGAAGTTAATTCCTCCGTCAATAGAGTACTGTAAGGCACCGCTACCACCGGAGGCAAAAACGGTAATGGTACCGTCATTTGACTCAGGGCAAGAAAGATCGGTAGCAATGACTTCCGCCACCGTTACTGGCAGTGGTTCTGTCAAGCTGACAAACTCATCGGTGTGAATCAGACAAGCGAGGTCGTCTCTCACCCAGACCGTGTAGGAACCGGCTTGCAAATCAGTAAACTGATTATTTGATTGCCAGTCCTCACCATTGAGCGAATATTCCAAAGGCTCTGCGCCGCCAGAAGCAAATACTGTCACCTGGCCTGTACCGTCTCCCGAACAAACGAGCGGTGTAGTTTGCACATCTGTGATCGCGATGTCATCTGGCTGTCCCAGCGTTACTGTTTCTGTGTAAGCAGCTTCGCAGCCCAGACCATCTTGAACCAGAATCTGATACTCTCCGCTTGACAATCCGCTAAATACATTCTCTTCCGTAAAGGTCATACCATTGTCAATTGAATACTCAAGCGGATCAACTCCTCCAGTTGCAGTAATGATGATCTGCCCATCGGGCTCAGCACAGGAAGTGACATCCAGCGCCAAAACATCCACGCCAAGGAATTCAGTTGGCTCTTCAATAATCACTGGATTTTCCTCGTAATCGAGGGAGCAATCATTCGCATCCTTTACCACTACATTGTAAATCCCTGCATCAAGATCGATAAAGCTATTGTCAAAAGAATAGGTTTCGCCCCCATCAACAGAGTATTCCAGTAATCCTGTCCCGCCTACAGTAAATACCTCAACAGTTGCGCTGTTACTTTCGCAATCTAGCAGCTGCGTAATTTCTATTGTTATGTTTGAAAGCTGATCTGGATCAAGAAGCAATATCTCATTTTCAAAAGTGACGGTACAGCCAGCATCGTCCCTTACCAGAATTTCGTACAAGCCTGAAGTTAGACCGTCGATAGTGTTGGAAGCGATATAAGTGTCGCCACCATCCACAGAGTATTCGAGGATTCCGGAGCCGCCGGCTGCGACAATCGAGATCACACCGTCGTCACCCCCAAAACAGGAAGGATTAAAATATTGCACATCAGAAACCAGCGGGGATTCAGAAGAGGCGAAGGAAAGCACCCCAGCTTCATAGGTTCCGATGCAATCGTTTTGATCTTTGATGTATAGCTCATAAAAGCCCCCTCCAAGATTCTCAAATAAAGGCTGAGTCTGATAAACAAGTCCTCCATCGATTGAATATTGATAGGGAGGAACACCGCCCAAGGCGGTGAATTCAATAAAACCATCTTGCTCGCCGCAACCAGAGTTTTCCTGGAAACTAACATCAAACTCAACGAGATCTGCACCATTAAAATTGATGGTCGCCTCACCAGTTACCAAGCAGCCTGCAAGATTACGAACGGCTATTTGGTAAACAGCAGGATCTAATCCCAGGAATACACTGTTATCTGTAAAGGTTTCACCGCCATCTATTGAATATTGAAGTGATACCCCTTCACCAGCTGAAGCATATATCTCGATCGAGCCCTCACCATTTCCCACACAGTTAACGTCGTTATCAACGATATCTATGAGTTCCAATTCTGTCGGAGCTTCAATCAAAATTTGGCCATATTCAATAGTGCAATCATCTCCTGAACTGACAAACAGTTCATAGATTCCTGCCGCAAGCCCAGCAAAAACATTTTCCGATTGATAAGTAATGCCTGCGTCGATACTATATTGCAGACCAGCTGTAGCTCCATCTACGGTAACGGTGATCTGAGCATCTTCGTCACCAAAGCAAGAGACCGGACTGACGCTTACGTCTGTCACGACAATGCCTTCTGGTGTTGTCAAGATTGCTGTTTCTGCTAATGCGAAGCAATCATCTTGAATTGTTCTGATTGCTAAGGGGTAGCTCCCAGGAGGAAGATTGTTGAACAATCCTGCAGTGAACCATATTTCACCACCATCGATTGAAAATTCATATTCACCACTGCCTCCAACTCCCTGCATATCAATGGAGCCGTCATTTACCCCACAGGCGCTTGGGTTGAAGCTCATGTAAGTGAGCGAAAGATCATCGCAGCAGCCAGCGGCTGTAGGTACCGTCAGATTAGATAAAACAAGTTCGCAACCCTCCGTATCTGTGATTGTTATAATATAGTTAGCTGCAGGAAGGTTTTCGATAGTAACCCCCCCGTTCTGAAAGGGAATTGTCTCCGAAACCGGAGTTCCGTCTGGAAGCGTATAGTCAATCTGAAAGGGGCCGGTGTCTTCAGAGAGCAGAAGAGCAATTGACCCATTGTTTTGGCCACAGTCTGGAGGGGTAACTTGTGTGTCCAGAACTTCAAAGCAACAATCATCTTCTTCAAGCAAAGCAATTGATTCTAGAAAGAAAGGTTGTCCAAGGGCATCATTCGCATTAAACTGTTTGGAACAGAGCAGAATTTCCAAAGGAACTCCAGTGGGATCAACGTTAATGAGCGTCTGTTCAAATACGGCCAGGTCGGAAAACGCTTCTGTTCCGAAAATCTCAAATTCAGCGCTTATATCCCCATAGGTAAGCCGAAGAGAGGCTGGATTCTCAGATCCCTGCAAATCGCGTAGCACTAACTTAAGTAAATAGTTGTGCAAATTCCCTTGTGGATCGACCGCAATTGGAACATCAAAACTGTAGCAATCTTCCATTGGCTGAATGAAGGGAGGACCCAAATTGTAATCCAGAAATTCGCCAAAAAAATATGCGTCAATATTCCCTGCGGTAAAACCTGCACTACCAAGCACATAGATTGATGTGATAAAAGATTCTTCTTCAATGTTAGCTCCATCCGCTTGCACACTAAAGTCGCCCAGTGCAATCGGCAAGTAGCCAGTCCAAAAAATGGTGTTTTGCTCAGTAGGATGCATCTCCAGGGCGAAGGGTTCTCCATTGTCAGGAGTCACGATTATGTTCGTGGGATGCACCTCCGAGGAGGAGAGTGATATGTAGATTCCAACAGTAGATTCCAAATCGGAATGAACAATTTCCAGCGGCTGCTCCCCATTGATCACCATCGGCACAAGTAAATAGTCTGACGAATCTAAACATTCCAATGAAAGTACATCGAGGGCATCCTGAGCCCTCAATACATCAAGTCGAAAAGTACCTATTGACAACAGTAGGAGAAAAAATAATATCCTCATAAGCGCGTGCTTGAGATTAGTGGGTATGCAAACTCTTCCTGAAAATTGACGCCTCTTTCAAAAAGATTTGATTATCAACCGTTTAGAGGTCCATTTGACCAATTTACCGGTGTTGTTATCCAAATTTTATACCACTTTGTAACACAAAAAATTAAAATGATTGCAGGAAGCGCCAAAATACACTATAAATATTGTTAATATATTGTAGCTTGACTGTCTCGGAGCTATGACTTATAAGCTGCCCGACCGGGCAAAGCTCGCCCAGCTCATGTCATGTGAATAGTCCTGGCTTAAGGTGGAATGTCCTAGGTTTTCTGAGCGGATAAAAGTCAGATTTGCTGACTTTTGACGCAATATATGAATATTTTCAAAAAGCAAATTCCCGTCAAGTGGGAAAGGTAAGTCTTAAGAAACCAATGGGAAGGTTCTGATCGGGACAATTCATTAGTTAAGTGACGGGAGTTGTTGTTTTGTTTGGACTCCGAGCGGGTCCAGAGTGATTTCAGCTAAAGGGGCAAAAGAAAAGGGCCAGGATAAATGACTAAACCCTGACCCATTACTAAAGAGACTAAAAATCACCTAAATGCAAATTCAATTGGAGATGTACAAGGAAGGAGCATCCTCATCCAATCCGTATCTCTACTACAATGGACGCGTCCTTCGATAATTGTACATAATAGGGCTGCATGATCGCAGCATCCGCACACTATTGGACTGGCGGAAAGTAGTTTTGGTATAGTTCAGCTACCTTATTACCTTCCCTCACCCTTTCCTACCTTCCGCCTTTTCCAATTTTCGTACGGTACACAAATTTGCCTAAATGATGACGCTAACCCAAATACAAAAATCGCAGACTTCCGAAAGGAAAAACGGAAAGAAGGCCGACAGAGCATGAGTCTCCAACATCATTCAACTTCTATATAGTTAGCTGTATTACAGGATGATAGCAAGATAATCGCCCAAAAAAAGTCCTGACAGAGATCGCAAATTTTCCAGAATTTTGTGACTTTGCTCTTCAGTTTTACCGCGTTTTTTTGAGCTTTTTTGACAAATTTTTGCTCCACGAATAAGTGAATCAGCGAAGGTTTCTCTTCTTGCGTGGCAAAGTAGATTTGTTGCAATATTTCTCGCAGATCAGTTATCTTCGTGCTCCTTTTAACAAAAAAAACAATACGATGCTCACACTTAAGCAAGTTTGGGATGAAGAAACCATTCAAAGATTAACTGAAAAGAGAAAAACAGATTTCTCGTCCACCGTCAGTGAGATCAGATTGATGGATGAGCATCGGAAAAAAACACAACAAGCCCTGGACAGCTGCCTTCAGAAGGCGAATGAAATAAGTAAGCAAGTTGGAGACTTGTTTAAAAAAGGTGAGGCAGCCGCGGCAAACGATCTCAAAAGTGAAAGTTCTGCGCTCAAGGAAAAGAGCAAGGGACTGCAGGAACAACTGCGCTCTGCGGAAGAAGACATGAAGAGCTTGCTCTATAAATTACCAAATGTCCCGCATGCCAAAGTAGTGGCAGGAGTTGATGAAACAGACAATGAAGTTGTTTTTGAAAGTGGCGGTATTCCTGCGAAGGAGGATGGTTTGCTACCGCATTGGGAATTGGCGAAAAAACATGAAATAATCGACTTTGAGTTAGGCGTAAAAATTGCGGGAGCAGGTTTTCCTTTGTACATCGATAAGGGAGCAAGGTTGCAACGAGGTTTAATCAACATGTTTTTGGATCACAATACAGAAGCGGGTTACACCGAATACTTGCCTCCATTGTTTGTAAATGAGGCCAGTGGTATCGCTACAGGAAATTTACCCGATAAAGAAGGGCAAATGTACCATATGCAAGTGGATGACCTTTATGCCATTCCTACTGCTGAAGTACCAGTGACCAACATCTTTAGGGACGATATAGTTAATCCCGACAAACTGCCTCTCAAGTGTACTGCATACACGCCTTGCTTTAGAAGGGAGGCCGGAAGTTACGGAGCCCATGTAAGAGGCCTAAATCGTCTTCATCAGTTTGACAAGGTTGAGATTGTTCAGGTCACTCATCCTGATAAATCCTATGACACACTCGAGGAAATGCTTCAGCATGTGAAAGCACTAATGGCCAAGCTTGAATTGCCCTATCGAATCTTGAGGCTTTGCGGTGGTGATACTACCTTTGCTTCGGCGATGACCTACGATTTCGAAGTGTGGTCTAAGGCTCAAGATCGCTGGCTGGAGGTAAGTTCCGTTTCGAACTTTGAAACATTTCAAGCCAACCGATTGAAGCTGCGTTATAAGGATGAAACAGGAAAGACCCAACTTTGCCATACACTCAATGGAAGTTCGCTTGCTCTGCCAAGAATTGTAGCTGCTTTGCTGGAGCATAACCAAAATAGTGACGGTACAGTGAGCATGCCGGCGGCAGTTATTCCTTATGTAGGATTCGACAAGATTGGTTAGAACTTTTGTAGGGAAGCAAGCAGATTGAGGTTTTACCTTCGCGTGACACTAGTGGATTTTGCAAGAGGCATATTTGCCTATATCTACAAAATCAAAGAACTGGGTTATGAAAAATCTAATTGCACCCCTATTCACGCTTATGGCACTGCTTTGCTTCTGCCAACTGCATTCTACTGAGCTCGAAAAGCTCAAACTTGAATCGTACCCCAATCCTACAAGTAGGACCTTTTCTGTGGATCTTCCACAGATACAGACAGCCGAGAGATTGGAGGTCATTGGTTACAACGGTCAGCCCGTTTTGTTTGAGGTGAATCAGTCGAGAACCATTGAGATCGATCTTCTGCACTTTCCACCTGGACTTTACCTTTATCATATAAGTACGGCAGAAGGGAAGCTGCTGACAGGAAAGGTTTTAAAGCTGTAGCGGTGAATTCGCAAAACCAAGACCTAGAATAAGAAAGGCTCTTCAGTTGCCTGAAGAGCCTACTAAGATGTATGTGATAATTAGGGAACGTACCACGACATTTGTATTTTGTCTGTGCTTTTTTTTGCACAGCATAGAGCCTTATTTGACTAGTGCTACGCAAACGAAATACGCAACACCTTTAAGGGCTTCTATTTCTGTCATCCTTCGTTGCTCGTCGGTCACGTAGCTAAGGCTATGCTCCATCCTCGCGCCTAGGCTGACATAAAGATAAGCTCCTTAAAGGTGTCACATACTTTGTTTACGCAGCACTAGCTTCTCAAAGCTAGCATCGGGTGTGTGAGGCTGCAAAGTGAAAATCGGAAAATGTGAGAAAGCAGAAATCGGCTCGAAGCAACTCAAAGAAAAACAAAACTATACTTTAGGGACAGCGAATCAATAACTGTCCATTTTGACTTGCTAGAAATGCTTTATCCATCGTTATTTTTCTCCACCAGCCAACAAGGATGCTGTCAAAAAATGCCTCGTCTAAATCATTTCCAGCGACGTCAAAATCGGACAGTTATTGATTCCCTATCCCTTAGTCTTTTATTTTCAACAGTTTAATATCGCCATTACGAAAACCGGATCATCAGTGCTTACAAAAAGTGATAGATTGATTGCCGGTAACGCGCTAAAGAACTTTTCAAAATAGCCCCGATAGAAATGAAAATGAACCCCGTAGCTGCTGTGGTGAATGCCAGGCAACCGGGGCTCGGAGCCTGCGGAGAGACCTGGTTGCCTGAGCATGAACAAGCAGATACGGGGTGAATTGCAATGGATAGCGGGACTACAGGTAGCGCGAACGAATAGCTGTTCGCTCCTAAAGCAAATTTTTCAAATTCTCTTCCTTCGGGATTTGCCAGCCAAAAGTGGCCAAAGCCTTCTCAAAAGAGTCGAATAACGGTGCTCTGAGTTGGATGACTTGTGTCTTGAAGGGATGTTGGAATTGAAGAGAAGAGGCGTGTAACAGCATATGCGGAATACCCAAAGTCTCTTTGAACATCTTATTGTGCCGCCAATCGCCATGTGGCCGATCACCCACTATAGGGTGACGAATGTGCGCGAAATGTCGGCGGATTTGGTGCATGCGACCTGTTAGTGGTTGAACTTCCGCAAGTGAATAGCGAGATTGTTGATATGGCCCGACAGGGATATCGATCTGGACCTGCGCCAGACGTTTGTAGTGGGTCTTTGCCTCCTGTGCCAGCCCTAGCTTTGCCTTCTTGAGTTCGTAGTCTATAAGCTGATTCTCCTCAATATAGCCTCTTACGATGGCATAATAGATTTTCCTGACAGAACGAGAGCGAAATCGTTCGGCCAAGATGGCTCCCGCTTCTTTGTTTTTTGCAAAAAGCAATATTCCGGATGTTTTCCGATCTAGCCGATGGGCAGGATAAACTCTCTGACCGATCTGATTGCGTAGCAATTGTAATGCGAAGTACTTCCTTTCTTCGGCAATTCTAGTGCGGTGGACGAGCAAACCGGGAGGTTTATTGATAGCAACCAAGCTTTCGTCTTGAAAAAGAATGTCTAATTTCAATGAATCGTAATTACTGTCCTAACAATGACCTCGAAAAAAGATAAATGTCAAATAACGACAAAAGGCCTAGCAGATAAGTAAAAAAATCGCCATATTGAAGTGCGGCATAGAAAAGTGCAAATTTACGCCTTTAACCAGGCAACCATCATAGGAATTTGCGAGTATAGTACTATAACAAACTAATTTGTAGCCTGCAATCTGCAAGTTAGATTTTCTTTGCTTTAAGTTTTGGTTTATTTAGAGAAGAAAAGCGCTCCCTTCATCAGGAGGGCTTTTCTTTTTTTGTTTTTTACCTATGCGTTCGTACACACCGAAATCCAGTATGCTCCAGCGCAGTATCGGGGCTTGATTTCATCCGGGCAGATACCCGATAGCCCGCACAGTAGCTGTCATTGCAGAGAAAAGAACCTCCTCGCATCACTTTTGCCTGGGCGGCCGGATTCTCCGGATCGTAAGAGCGTTCCGGTCCTTTGGGATTAATACTGGTTTTTCCGGCGCGGTTTTCATAATGTGTGGCATGATACCAGTCTGAGGTCCATTCCCAAACATTGCCTGCCATATCAAAGAGGCCGTAGGAATTCGAAGCAAAGCTGGCAACAGGACTTTGCCTTTCGAATCCATCTGTATTTTCGTTTTCCACCGGAAATTGCCCTTGCCAAAAATTGGCCTTAGGCGCTCCGCTTTCGATAGGTTCGTTTCCCCAAGGGTAAGTATTGGCTGCTAGCCCGCCCCTGGCTGCATACTCCCATTCTGCTTCCGTAGGCAGACGCTTTCCAGCCCATTTTGCATAAGCTTGGGCATCGTACCAGGAAACATGGACAACGGGAAAATCATCCTTGCCCAAGATGCTTGATGCTGGCCCCTGAGGATGTTTCCAGTTTGCACCCGGAGTCATAGACCACCAATCGAGGAAGGTATACCTGGCTCCTTGTTGAAATGCCGGCTGAGAAAAAACTGCTGAGGAAGCTTTGAGCAATTCGGCAGGTGGCATTTCGGCGCCCGGAGGTAATTGCTTTCGGATCTCCTCCGCCGATATATCCTGTTCGGCAGTAGTGACATAGTCTGTTGCCTGCACAAAAGCTCGAAATTCGGCATTGGTCACTTCATGTTCGTCGATCCAGAATGATTCCAGGCTAACCTGATGCAGGGGGAATTCGTCTCGCTTGGCAAGCTTGCCGGAGCCTCCCATCTCAAAGGTTCCACCAGGGATGAGTCTCATGCCCTCAGTGCTAGCAGCCATAGCTGAATCGACGGGAATGGAAGCAAGGATTTGACCGGCCTCTTCTATTGTGAATGCTTCATTTGGGTGCTGGATGCTTTCATCATGGCAGCCTTGACTGCTCGAACTTGAGCTGTCATTGCAGGAGCTAAGCAGCAGCATGCAAGTCAGCAATGAAAATACAGCAAATCTGAAGAAAGCGGTGACAGCGTCCATCAACATGCAGCTAAGGTGTAAGAAGCTGGTCAAGAATGGTGCGATATTCGGCCTCCAACATTCCTGCTGCAAAATCCTTCAAATCTTTGTCGATTTGAAGTCGGAGGCTATTGTCGATCTCATCGCTGTTGTACTTTGCTAAATCCATCTGCCGTTGCAACAGCAAATTTCGAAGTTGATTCAGTTTGCCCTTGTCGGCTGGCGGTAGTCCTGCAGCCAGTGTTGCTTCTTCAAAGGCCTGCAAGTCGAGGTTTGCTAACTCGCCGATGCTGAGCGGTTTTGTCTTCTCCTTTGGCACCGACCTCTTGCTTTCCAAATAGGCCTTTCGTTTTTCTTTGTCTAGGCATGCACCTTGCTCTTCAGTCAGGATTTCCAACAAATCCCGATTCATCGTCTTGGTCAACTGTGTCTTACTCAAAATCTTCTTCTTCCCAACATCTTGCAAGTTTTCGTCAATTCGACGTAGCGCAAGGAGATATTGTTTGTACAAATCTTCCACCTGCAGACGCTGCTCTATACTCAAGGGCTCCAATTCCATGGATTTCAGCGATTGCTCGAGCTGAACGACCTTTGCTGTCGTATTACCAAGCAATCGAAGCGAGTCTCCTTCTACTTTCAGCTTCCTTTCTGTCTCGGCAGATTGTTGACTGTGCCATTTGGATTGTTGGGCCTGTGCACACAAAAGTGCAATAAAAAGCAGCAACAAAGCGACCGAGAATTTGCGAATCATAGTGATTGTGAGTTAATTCAAGCAGCAATACTGGTGAGAGCCAGATCAAGTGCGATAGATTATTTTCGAAATACTCTATACCGAATACCAGTGTAGACCATTCGACCAAAAACCGGACCCCAAACCAGCGATGCATCAAAGTGCTCGCTAAACGGCTGCGACACGGCAATAATCGGATCATCTTGTCTGAAATTCAATAGATTTTCCGCTCCAAGATACCAATCAAACCTGTCTTTCCAAACCTTAGAAATCTGCGCGTTCACGGTGACAAAATCGGGAGAACTTGACTGGCGTTGGTATTGCTCAGGCACCGCTATCAGGTCCGGGATGCGCTTCTGACCATTCCAGGATATGGTAGCATCGAACTGCCATTTATTCGCGGTTTCGTAGGCCAGATTAGCAAATGCAAGATGCTGAGCCACAAGCGGCTTCCTCCGAAGCTCCTCTCCGTATTGGGTCTTTACATCATTCATTCTATAGGCTAGTCGAATTTCTAAATCCTCCAGGGCTTCTATGTCAAATTGTATCTGCGCGCTGTTGGAGAAGGATTGACCTTCGAGATTGTAGAAATGAAGCGCATTTGCACTTTGATCATAATCTACGACAACCTGCTCTTGAAACTGTGTCCTGTAAATATCAGCAGAAAGCATCGCAGCTCTGCCTGCAAGCACCATTTCTCTGGACAAATTCAAACCTACATTCCAGGAAATCTCGGCATTAAGACCATAAGGCTTAGACGCATCCTGCTCATCAATTATAATGCTTCTTGAAGACGCCAAAGCGCCAATATTCTCAGCAATCACAGATGCACTTCGTTGCCCACGCCCTGCAACAAATCTGAGCACGGTTTCCTCTCCCAATAGGTATCGCAAATGCAATCTAGGTGTCACAAAGAGGCCATGCAAATTGTGCCGATCGACTCTGAGGCCGGCGACGGCAGAAAAGCGATCCGTTCGCTTATAGCTATATTCGACAAAGGCACCGGGTGTAAATTCACTTCGATCAAAATTCCGCAGCTGCAGCTGCTCCTTGTAGTCATCAATCAAAAGGCTTAGGCCGCTGGTAAATTGATGTGCCCGATTTTTAAGCACCTGCTGATAAAGCATATTACCGTACAGAGTCTTTTGTGTACCAGCATAGGATCGTACTCCAAAATAGGAATCCAGATCATGCCAGGAACCGGCGAATTGAAAACCGATGCTGGTGCGCTCACCTTCAAAGAGTTTTCCAATCTTGGTCCAGGCTTCTAAACGCTTATTTTCAATCAAGGAACCCCAGGGGTGATCCGAATCTATTGGCCCATTTGGATCAAACTCGGCCTGACCGCTACGCGAGTCTGCCAACACCGCCTTTATACCAGCTTGACCGTCCCAGCCTGCTTTAAGCTTAAACCGATGTCGATTCACAAGAATGTACTCCCCCCCTATTGGACTATCGATGAATCCATCTTTGTTCATATCCCTTGTAAAGGGTTGCTCTCTGGCATGGAGCTGCAAGCTCGAAGACCAATCTCCTGCAATCTGATCTGCCAATATGAGGTTGGCTTCCATCCTGCCATCCATGTTGGCAAAAAGATTTAGGAACAATCTATCCTTATGTGCTGGTTTCTTAAGCTCCACATTTATCTGACCCACCATGCTTTCAAATCCATTAAGCACAGAGCCGGTTCCCTGGTTTATCTGAATACTCTCAATAAAGGGTCCCGGCGTAAAGGACATGCCATATAAAGCGGCTAATCCACGTACCCCTGGCATGTTTTCCTGAGTCAATTGAACATATGGGCCAGCCAGACCAAGCATTTCGATCTGACGAGTGCCTGTCACTGCATCAGTCAAGCTAGCATTGACCGAAGCATTGGTTTCAAAACTTTCTGATAGGTTACAGCAGGCAGCTTTACACAGTTCCTTTTCATTGAGCGATTCTATCTTGATCGCATTCATAAAAGAAATCGAAGTACTTCTTCTCTTATGCCTTACCTCCACCTCTCCCAGTTCCACGGCCTGAGACAATACGAGGTTAACCGCCTCACGGGCACTCATATTGATGGTATCATTGTCAAAACCGACATAACTCACAACTAGCGAGTCTGTCTTAGCATCACGCTCAATGCGGAATTTACCTTCCTCGTCAGTGCTTGCGCCGAGCTCAGTCCCTTTCCAATACACATTCACGCCAGGCAGTGACCGTAACTCACCAGAATCATCTTTCTCCTGTATGATTCCACTTACAAAACCGAAATCTTCAGTAGCGGAATCTGAAGCACTTTCCGGATTTGCTTGCCCTTCATCCGGGCTGCAAGGCTTTAGATTTGGATCTCTGTACTTACAACAACCTGGCAAAGCCTCATAGCTATGTTGATCTGCCCTTCGCAAATCCGAATCATGACCAGCGGCGGCTAGTATGCGTGCCAAATCCCTTTTATTGAACTGCTCATTCGTCTCCAGACTGAGCTCTTTGGTATCAAGATTATAGGTAGCTTTCAAAACCCCATCCACAGAGATTGCAGCCTCCAGTATTCTGTCCTGGCACATGCCACAATGACTAGACACTGTGGTGCTAAAGTTCGGCTCTTCATCTTGAGCAATCAGCGGCTGGAGGCCACTGGAAATTGTCAAAATAATCAGAACACAAACAAAATAAAAACAGTTGTAAAACGCTCTCTGCACTTCTTTCAAGATTAAATTCAGCTTATCAAAGTTAACGTAATGAGTCTATAGATCGTTTATGAAAACGCAATCTCGTAAGCTTGCGGGTAAATTTGACAAATAGCAACAAAAAGATGTGCCAATTAACAGGCTTAGCCCGGAAATTGTTTTGGCAGAGCTACTTTCTGGCAGAATTGAAGAAAATATACCTAGAACGCTCCTGCTTGCTTTGCAAAGCTTGATTCCAGGGACAAAAGCCACGCAAATCTGTCTTTATCAATACCTTTCAAAGGCTAAAAATAATAGAGTTTTGCTGCTAAATTGCCCCTATACTTGCAATTAGCCGCATAGCATAGATGCGAAGACGATATCAAAAATTAAAACCCAATAATTATGTACAAGACCTTTAATCAAACCCTTCTCTTTGTCACGCTGCTTTTTTGCAGTCAAACTACCCTAAAATCGCAAAGTATGTGCGGCCTCGATGGAGGCAATAACTTATCCGTCAGCGCCGGAACTCTAACTGCTCCCGATGCCGCGCCAATGGACAGCAATGGAAATTACACTATATACGTAGATGGAAGCGACTATCAATTGTATCAGCAGAATGGCGCAACGGCAGATAATGGTGCCGTTTATCCGGCTGATGCTAGTCTGCCTGCTTCAGTTGAATTACCGGATGGATCCTTTAGCAGTCGAGACTATGCTTATATCATGGAGATTTGCCCAGTTGCAGGCCAACCTTGCTACCTATTGTCCAGCCTCGACGGAACACTCAACCCTACCGACCCTGCTGGTGATGGCAGTCTTCCAGCTCTAGCTGCAGGCACGCAAGTCTGCGTAAGTGGTTTCGCCTTCTCTCTGGCACATATCAATGCAATTTTGGATTTTGTAGCAGATCCCCTCATTTGTTCGGTAATAGAAGAAGAACTTCCTGAAGAATACGATTGCGGCTTCATACAGGATCTTGCTGAGGAGAACATAGCCGATCTGGATGATCTCTTTGAGTTAACCACACTCTTTGGCTATCCGGCAACTTCTCTTCCAGACGCCCTTTTCTCTATCTGGTCGGTGGACCGACTGCTACACGAAAATGGATTTACTGATTTGACCCCCTGTTATTCCTCTTCTGTATGGTCAACCCCAGCACTTAGCATGAATTCTGTATTGGCCAGCCTACCGGATTTTTCAGATGAAGCCACACAGATCGCTGCCATCTCGGATCAGCTGGAAGCACCAGACTATTGTATTTCCATCATTGACACTCCAGACTGCAGCAGCTTGGTTTCCGGTGGAGAGATCTTTGCACAGGATGGTACAGATGTGGTAGAAATTTGCATTGATGATCCAAACCCAGACACATTGATCCCTTTTGGTACTAGCTCAACTGCGGCCAGCTCTTATACCTACATTCTGACCAATCCGGATGGGATCATCATCAGCCAGATTAGTGATGCAGCATATGATTTCATGGGAGTTGCAGAAACACAGTTCCTGATTTATGGTTTCTCGTACACTGGTGAACTAAATGCAGAAACCGGTAGCTCCATCACCGATTTGGCCTCCAGCGATTGCTTCAGTCTCTCCAGCAATTCTGTTTCCGTCACCACGACGGCCTGCTCAATAAATAATGAAACAATAGCAGCGCCTCTGTTTACGGTATTCCCAAACCCTTCGGCGAATGGACAATTCCAACTTTCCGGAGATATAACGAACATAACTGAACTCAATATATTGGACCTCCAGGGACGTCTGATTGATAATTGCGAAGCAAGCAATGGCGGACAACTCAGCCTGGAAACTCTTCCCAATGGTAGCTACCTACTGCAAGTGTTCCTGCAAAACAATCAGATGCAAATGCTAAAACTACTAGTGTTGAGATAAAAGCATACCGAATATTAAGGGACAGCGAATCAATAACTGTCCATTTTGACTTGCTAGAAATGATTTATCCATCGTTATTTTTCTCCACCAGCCAACAAGGATGCTGTCAAAAAATGCCTCGTCTAAATCATTTCCAGCGACGTCAAAATCGGACAGTTATTGATTCCCTATCCCTAAATCTGGAAAGGGGCTCTTGTTGAGCCCCTTTTTTTGTTCCTGCCACAGTTTATAATTGAGGGACAAAATCTAGCTGGCTTCAAAGGGATCGGCTGCATTACAGTAAAGTAGCAACAGTTAAATGTAAGCTAACCAGGTTTTCTTTTTTTAGGAGCGAAGCATTAAACCAACGCGTAAGCGTCTTGCTCGCTATCCGCTCCAATAGCACTACCCTTCACTGCTTCCTGCATCCCGCTGGCAGGTCTCCTTTGGGAGCCCTGCCAGCGGGCGCAGTCAGTCAGTTCAGTGCAGCGCTATTTCCACTTCTATCGAGGCTATTGGCAAGGTTTTTCCGCCGCGATCAGAAGAAAAAGTGTCAAACTCCCCCTGCTCTTAGCCCCTGCTAGCGTATGCGGCAATTCTAAATCTGTCCCAAAATTCGATTTTCATTCAAAAAACAATCTACGCCAATTTTTGGAGGCCAAAATAACAAAGTGCATCCCGCCATTGATTTACCGGGACTTAGCTTCACAGATCTAAAAATCCGCAAATCGTGCAACTGTTTCATTGCGCCACTGTAGAGCCTTTGCAGTAGCACCGGCGCCTAAGCAATCAATTGCTTTAAGCTGCCTTGGCCCCAGCTTTGAAAAGAAGGTGATAGAATTTTGAAGATAATCGAAGATCTTGAAAAATCATCGAATCAACGATTCGATTACAATCCCGAGCCCCACTCAATCACAGTATCACTAAGTTTCTAAGAATTTGAACTTAACCTATAACGAGGTGGGGTAACCTTAACCAAGTTACCTAAGCACTTTTTTTTATTTAATTACTACACTATGAATAAAAATTTCATTTATTGGGTAGGAAAATGGCATACGCACTTGCTGCTATTGATCCTGCTACAGCTCATTTGTTGCACTAACCTATCGGCATTTACCGCACCGCCGGACATCACAATTGAGTGCACACAAAGCACAAGCGACCTCGTAATAGTCGGAGATGTGCTGGACGAACCAGCTGGATGTGATCAAGCTACTTACGTGGACGAAATTACTCCTGGCACTCCTGAAGCTTGTCAGGGAAACTATACCATTACAAGAACATGGTCTATTATTCCTGCTTGCCCGGATCAAACGCCGCAGGTGCAAATCATCACTGTACAGGATACTACTCCGCCAAGCTTTACAGCTCCGCCAGACGCAACAGTTAGTTGCGACTCGGACCTGAGCATTGCTGGAGGAGCCATCAAAAAAGGGGGCGCTGATGCTTGTAACATAGGAACTTTCACACCAACTTACACGGATGAAATCATTCCTGGAGAAACAGGATGTCCTGGGGAATATACGATAAACAGAACCTGGACTTCCAGCGACCCATGCGGAAATTCTAATGTGCAGGTACAGGTAATCACTGTCACGGATACCGTACTACCCACTTTCACAGTACCCGGAGATCTCAGTGTCAGTTGCGATCAGGACGTGTCCAACCTGGAACTCATGGGAGATGTAACAGATGAAGCTGACAGCTGCTCAGAAGCCCCCTTGGAAGCCACCTTCGTCGATGAAGTAGTTCCAGGAGCGATTCCGGGTTGTACGGGAAATTCCACCATTAACAGAGTGTGGACGCTAACAGATGCTTGTGGAAACTCCGCGTCGGCAACTCAGGTCATTACACTAGTAGACAAACAGGGCCCTGTATTCTCAGCTCCTGCTGATATTACAATCAGCTGCACCGACAACGTTGACGAGGTAGCAGGAACTGTTTCCGCAGAGATAATAGACCCATGTAACGAAGGGACCATCGTTCCTACCTACAGCGACAAGACAGAGCCCGTTGAAGGTGGTTGCGCAAACGATTATATTATCAATAGGACCTGGGTAGCAACAGATGCTTGCGGAAACTCTTCTTATCAGACCCAGGTAATAACAGTGGTAGATGATGTAGCACCGACTTTTACAGTGCCAGGTGATGTTAGCATTGAATGTACTGAGTCGGCAGGAAACCTTGAGCTTACTGGTGATGTTGTGGATGAAGCTGATAGCTGTTCTGAGGAACTTTTGCAAGCTACCTATACCGACGAGAACATACCAGGAGAAGTAACTGCTTGTACGGGAGCATACACTATCAACAGAACATGGACGCTTACCGATGCCTGTGGTAACACAAGCACAGCTGTACAAGTGATTTCTGTCGTTGATACAGAGGGACCGCAGTTTACTCCACCAGAAGATGTGACGCTAAGCTGCAATGTAAATATCGCAGAAGCAGCCGGATCAGTAACAAAAGGAGCTGCAGATGCTTGTAGCAAGGAAGCCTTCGCACCAACATACGTTGACGAAATCATACCGAGTGAAAATGGCTGCCCAAATGCATATGTTATTAACAGAGTTTGGACAGCTTCTGACCCATGTGGGAACAGTACCAGCCATGTCCAGGTCATCACTGTAGTGGCAGACGTATTGCCCACTTTAACCGCCCCAGCCGACGTGACAGTAGAATGTGGTGCCGACCTCGACGACCCGGCCGTTACCGGTACAGTTACAGATGGAGCAGATGCATGTTCAGAAGCACTCCTCGGGGCAACTTATACAGATGAAGTTCTGGCACCTGAGGGAGAATCATGCCGGGGAAACTATGTCATTACAAGACTTTGGGCAGTTGAAGATGCCTGCGGAAATATTGCTCTGGCAAAACAAACTATTACAGTTCAGGACACAACCGCTCCTACCTTTACAGCGCCAGAAGACGTGACACTAGAATGCGATCAGGACCCAACAAATCTAGAACTCACAGGAGACTATTCAGATCTAAGCGATGATTGCAATACAGGTGAACTACAAGTCAGTTATGAAGACAAGATCAGCTCTGGCGAAACCGGAGGAGAACTATCCAGTGAAGTAACTACAGCTTGCCCTTCGAACTATACCATCAGCAGAACCTGGACCGCTGTCGATGATTGCGGCAATACAGCTACAGCCACACAAAATATTACTATTCAAGACACAACTGCTCCAACTTTCACTGTACCTGATAATGCAGTGATTGAATGTAGCCAGGATGTATCAAACCTGGAATTGCTTGGAGATGTAACCGATGAAGCAGACAACTGCTCAAAGGGAGAATTGCAAGCAGTTTATGAAGACGTGATTACTCCAGGAGAATTAGAAACATGTACCGGGACCTACACGATCTTCAGGAACTGGACACTCACAGACGAGTGCGGCAATGCAACTACAGCCGTACAGATAATAAGCGTTCAAGACACACATGGACCAGTTTTCACCGCTCCTGAAGACATGACTGTCAGCTGCGATTCGGATACGGCGCCGGGAGAGATCAAGTTGGATGCAAATGATGACTGCGCAGAAGGAGGCATCACCTCTGCTTATGAGGATGAGCTTATTGTAAGCGAAGGCGGCTGTTCCGGTAGCTATACCATTAACAGAACATGGTCTGCTACAGATCCTTGTGGAAACACCACTACACAGGTTCAGGTGATTACTGTTGTTGACGAAATGGCACCAAGTTTCACCCCTCCTGCTGATCTTACGATCGAATGTACTGCGGATATTGACAATCCTGATATTGTTGGTACTGTTGCAGATGCAACAGACAACTGTAGCAAAGGCGAATTGGCAGCAAGCTACACAGACGAGTTCTCAAAGAGCGAACTGGAAGGCTGTACTGGAAATTATACGATTACCAGAACCTGGTCAGTAAGTGATGAATGCGGTAACACAAGCACAGCTATACAAACGATCACTGTACAGGATACACACGGGCCAGTATTTACTGCTCCTGAAGACCTAACACTCAGCTGCGATGCTGACCTTGGCCCGGGCGAAATCATGATTGAAGTGACTGATGACTGTGCTGAAGGAATGTTGACTGCCACTTACGAAGATGAGGTAATTCCAGCGGAAGGTACTTGCAGTGGTAACTATACCATTAATCGACTTTGGTCTGCCACAGATCCATGTGGAAACACAAGCAGCCAACTACAAGTAATTACTGTAGTAGATGAAACTGCTCCGACCTTCACTGCTCCGGCAGATGCAGTCATTGAATGTGACCAGGACCCAAACAATCTGGAACTTACTGGCAATGTTAGCGATGCCGCAGACAGCTGTACAGAGGGTATGTTGGAAGCTACATACGAAGACAAACCACTTGAAGACGATGCCGCTTGCGAAGGCAGCGCTACAATTCAAAGAACATGGTCGCTAGCCGATGCTTGTGGAAATACTGCAACGGCAGTTCAGATCATCACTGTGCAGGATACCACGCCGCCAACTTTTACTGCTCCTGACAACATTGTAGTAGAGTGTGATATTGATCTTTCTGACAAGGAAGCTTTGGGAACCGTTAACGATGCGGCAGACAATTGCTCGGAAGGATTGACAGCTGAATATGTAGACGAATATGTAGTAGAAGGAGAACAATGTCCAGGATATAATATTATCAATCGAATTTGGACAGTAACGGATGCTTGCGGAAATTCCACAACCGATATTCAGGTCATTACACAGCAGGATACCACTGCTCCTGAATTTGTTGCTCCGACCGAAATCACGGTTGAATGCGATACTGACCTTTCAAACACCGATCTCACAGGAGCTGTGTTGGAACTTTACGACAATTGTGGAGCTGATCAAGTTGAACTGACCTATGTCGATGAAGACAATGGCTACAACATGTGCGAAAGAAATCGCATAGTAACCAGGACTTGGACTGCCACAGATGCTTGCGGAAACAGCAGCACTGCAGAGCAATTGATCTATCTGGAAGATACAACAGCGCCAGAATTTACTGCGCCGTCTGCAGTAAGCATCTCATGCGAGCAAGACATCGATAATACAGAATTGACCGGTACAGTTAGCGAACTGTTCGACAACTGCTTCCAGGATTTAATAACGACCACTTATGAAGATGAGGTAGCTGAAGGGGACTGCGCTGGTGCAAGCACCGTAACTCGAACCTGGATGGTTGCAGATTACTGTGGAAACACAACAACTGCCACTCAGACAATAACAGTTTACGACGAATCAGCTCCAACTTTCACCGTTCCTGCAGATGTTAGCCTGGGATGTGATCAAGACCTCTCAAATCTTGAATTGGCTGGCGATGTAACTGACGAGGCAGACTCATGTAGCGAGACCGTAGCTGAGGCTACTTACGAAGATATGATGACTGAGGGTGACTGCGCTGGTTCCTATACGATTTCCAGAGTCTGGTCATTGTCCGATGATTGCGGAAATGTCACGACAGCCACTCAGACAATTAGCGTAGGAGACAATACTGCACCGACAATTACTTGTCCTGATGCACTGTCCTTGACGAGCCTTGACGCTGTTCCATCGCCAGATTCTGTGGTTATTGTAGCAGACGACGATTGCGGATCAGTGGAGATTCTGTTCCTGGGATCGGAAGACAACGGAGGATCCGGATGTCCTGAAAATCCCTTGGTTCTAGTGTATTCCTGGTCTGCTACAGATGCTTGTGGCAACAGCAGCAGCTGTTCAATGGAAATCACCGTAGCCGATGGAACCGATGCAGACGGAGACGGAGTTTGTGATAACGAAGATCCTGACCCGGAAAGCGCTTGTATCCCAGATGGCACGGACACGGACGGCGATGGAATTTGTGACATTGATGATCCGGAACCAGAAAATGAATGTGTACCTGATGGAACGGATACAGATGGAGATGGTATTTGTGATAATGGCGATCCTGAGCCAGAAAACGAGTGTATTCCAAATGGAAGCGATCTTGACTTAGACGGTATTTGCGACAATGCTGACCCAGAACCAGAAAATGAATGTGTACCTGACGGAACGGACACTGACGGCGATGGAATCTGTGACAACGGCGATCCAGAACCAGAAAATGAGTGTGTACCAGATGGAACAGATTCAGATGGTGATGGAGTTTGCGATAACGCAGATCCGGAGCCAGAAAACGAATGCGTCCCTGATGGCACAGACACTGATGGTGATGGTGTTTGCGACTTCGCAGATCCAGAGCCAGAAAATGAATGTGTACCAGATGGTACCGATACAGATGGTGACGGAATCTGCGACAACGGCGATCCTGAGCCAGAGAACGAGTGTATACCAAACGGCACGGACAGCGATGGTGATGGAATTTGCGACAATGCAGATCCTGAGCCGGAGGACGAGTGTATTCCTGACGGAGCTGACACAGACGGCGACGGAGTATGTGACAATGCTGACCCTGAGCCAGAAAACGAATGTGTGCCGAACGGTGTAGATTCAGACGGTGATGGCATTTGCGACAATGCCGATCCAGAGCCAGAGAATGAGTGTATACCTGACGGTACCGATACGGATGGTGATGGAATCTGCGACAATGGCGATCCTGAGCCAGAAAACGAATGTGTGCCGAACGGCGAAGACCTGGACGAAGATGGTATCTGCGACAATGCAGACCCCGATCCTCAAGATGCTTGTATACCGGATGGTAGCGACACTGACGGCGACGGAATCTGTGACAATGATGACCCTGATCCACAGGATGAGTGTATTCCTGAGGGAGCAGATACTGACGGAGATGGTGTTTGTGATAATGCTGACCCAGAGCCGGAAAACGAATGTGTTCCTAATGGAACGGACTCAGACGGTGATGGAATCTGCGACAATGCTGATCCAGAGCCAGAAGACGAATGTATACCTGATGGCACCGATACAGACGGTGATGGATTCTGTGATAACTCTGATCCGCTTCCGGAAGATCCATGCTTCCCGGATGATAGCGATACAGATGGCGATGGAATCTGCGATAATGAAGATCCACAGCCGGAAGACGAGTGTATTCCTGACGGCACTGATTCGGATGGTGATGGTCATTGCGACAATGCTGATCCAGAGCCAGAGAATGCTTGTATCCCAGATGGTCAAGACAGTGACGGCGATGGCGTTTGCGACAACGAAGATCCTGACGTTGATGATCCGTGTAATCCGGACAACAGCGATAGCGACAATGATGGATACTGTGACAATGCTGATCCAGATCCACAAGACCCTTGTGTCCCAGATGGCGAAGATGCCGACAATGATGGATACTGCGATCTGATTGACCCTCAGCCACAAGATCCTTGTGTACCATTTGATCACGATGCAGATGGTGACGGAGTCTGTGACAACATCGATCCAGAGCCAGAAAATGCTTGTATTCCAAATGGCGTAGATACGGACAATGACGGAATCTGTGATCAGGAAGATCCTGCTCCAGACGATGCATGCAATCCATACTCATTGGATACAGATGGAGATGGTGTCTGTGATGTTATTGACCCGATTGTGCTTGACCCATGTGTACCAGTAGGTACAGATAGTGATGGTGATGGCGTTTGTGATAATATTGATCCGGAAATCTATAATTCATGTGTACCGGATGCTACAGACACTGACGGTGACGGTGTTTGCGACAACGAAGATCCGGAGGTTGAAAATCCATGTGTGCCGAATGGTACAGATAGCGATGGAGACGGAGTATGTGATAACGAAGACCCGGATGCTGACAATCCTTGCATTCCTGACGCAAGCGATGTAGATGGAGATGGCTTCTGTGATCATGAAGATCCACAGCCGGAAGACGCTTGCGTTCCAAATGGAACTGACGCGGATGGCGACGGTGTCTGCGACAATGAAGATCCACAACCTGAAAATGCCTGTATTCCAAATGGCAGCGATGCTGATGGAGATGGCATCTGCGACAATGATGATCCAGCTCCGGAGGATGCTTGTGTACCAAATGGCGAAGATGCTGATGGCGACGGATACTGCGACTCTGTAGATCCACAACCTGAAAATGCTTGTGTTCCGGATGGCACGGACACAGACGGCGATGGTCTTTGTGACAACACGGATTCGGCTCCAGAAAATCCTTGTGTACCATTTGCCTGTGCTCCTGAAGAGCTTTGTGCTGACGGCGCAACTGATTCTGACGGTGACGGCATTTGCGACGATGCAGAGAGCGAAGAAGGCTCTGATCCGAATGATCCTTGTGATCCTAATAATACAGACAGCGACCTCGACGGCTACTGCGATGTAGAAGAGCTGCAGAACGAGTCTGATCCAACTGATCCTTGCTCTCCAGATCCATTGGCAATTCCTGATGGAGATTGTGATGGTGATGGATACACAAATGCAGAGGACCCAGAACCAATGGTACCAACAGCATATGGTCTTGATATCACTGACCCATGTGTTTGCGACAACCCGAATAACTATCAAGTTGGTGGCGACTTTTACGTTGCTGAATTGGCAACCATTACTGCTCCAGCTGGTGATACCTGGGAACTGGATATCTTCAGCTACGGCATCTACGACGATGCCGCTCAACCGATAGCTACAGCTACCTTTACACCAGCGGCTGATGGCACTTACACTTTGGCTTTCTTTGTAAAAGCTGAAGCAGCCTACAATATCATTGTTAGCAATGGCACTGACAACCTTGTATACTTTGGTGAAGCGCTTGACTGCGTTTGTGAAGAAGAAGATTCTGATGAAGACGGTCTCTCAGATGAGGAAGAAGAAGAATTGGGTACCGACCCACTTGACCCAGACACTGATGGTGACGGTATCAATGACGGTGAAGAGGGTGACATAGGCACTGATCCAACTATTCCTGATACCGACGGCGATGGTGTAGAAGATGGCCAGGAGGTCGACAATGGTACGGACCCGGTTGATCCTGGACTTGATGTGGACAATGACGGACTCTATGCAGATGCCGAAATACACCTGGGGACTAATCCATACGACCCAGACACAGACGGCGACGGAATTCAGGATGGTGATGAAGGTGACTTCGGAACTGATCCAACCATTGCTGATACAGATGGGGATGGACTGATTGACGGTGACGAAGGTGACTACGGTACTGATCCAACCATAGTTGATACGGATGGTGATGGTGTACAAGATGGACAAGAAATCACTAACGGCACTGACCCGACAACTATGGGATCAGATGAAGACAATGATGGCCTCTTTGAAGATGCAGAGGTTGATTTAGGCACCAATCCGCTTAACCCGGACACCGATGGTGATGGAATTCCAGATGGTGATGAAGGAGACTTCGGAACTGACCCGACAAATCCCGATACGGATGGTGATGGTCTCCTGGACGGAGAAGAAATCGTAATGGGTACGGATCCAACCAAAGAGGAAGGTGAGAGCTGTCCTTACGAATTCGAGCTTGCACTTGAATACATCTGCGATTCGGAAGCTCTTGAATGGCAGGTATACGGAACGATCATTGGAGGCCAGGCTCCGTACACGATCACCGGTTCCTTCGAAACAATTGAGTTGAATGGTAACAGCTTCGTAGCGACATTGGGCCAGGCTGTAAACAGTGTATACATCGAAGCAGTAGAAGCTGGCGGATGCGTATTTGTTAATGATGTACAAGACCTTGGGACTTGTATCAAGCTTTCTGTTGAGTTGCTAAGCTTTGATGGTGAGACACTGGAAGAAGGCAACCGGCTCAACTGGATCACGACAGACGAACAGGACAACGCCTACTTTATCCTTGAGCACTCCACAGACGGAATCAACTTTATGGAGATTAGTCGTCAGGAGAGCCATGGATCAAACGCTGTAAACAACTACGGATACCTACACTTCAATGCGCCTCCGGGACTGTCTTACTACAGACTCTCAAGCGTGGATAATGATGGAACTCAGGAGTATGTCGAAAAAATTGTTACGCTCAACAGAGCAGCTAACGAGAAGTTCGAAGTACAGGCATTCCCGATTCCTGTTCAGGATCAGATGACAGTCGAAGTTGCCGCTGATCAAGATCAAATGATCGAGATCATCGTCTTCGACGTATTGGGTAGAGAAGTGGCCAAGCTTAGCCAGCAGGCAAGTGCAGGTCTGACGCAAATTGCATACGATGCTTCAGCACTGCCTGAAGGAGAGTACCTGATTAAAGTCACAGGGACAAACAGCTCCAAAGTAGTCAACTTCCTGAAGCTGTAATAGATCAAAACACAGACCTTCTGTCTGTGCATGAGATTTGAACTCTAGCCGGCATTTGGCTTGTCACTTCGGTGGCGAGCTGGATGCCGGCTTTAGTTTTTCTATCACTGTGTCCGTGGAGAAAGAAGAGCGGAACTCAATTTTGAACAATCAAAAGAATGTTACCTTTGCGCTTGCTCTCTGATGAAAACGCAATGGTCTTGCTTTCGGAACGGTAAGGTGTCGTCAAGAAAGATCGCAGACCCAATTTGATGCAAACAGCAATGAACAGGCTCAAGCAAGGATTGAGGAAAATTTTAAAGGAATCGGACAAGTATCATCCCTGGCCGATGTTTTACGATTTCATTATGTCAAAAGCTGAAAAGGCATTGTTTGACAAGACTGTTTCGAAATCCAGGAAGTATCTGGAGTTTGGTGCTGGAGGCAGTACCTTTAGGACACTGCAAAAATCAACAGCTGACATTTACGCTCTCGATTCCAGTCTGGAATGGCTAAGCTGGATGCGTGAGTTCCGACTGATTCGAAATCAGGAAGGTAAGCGGCTTTCATTATATCACTTCGACATTGGCCCTACCAAGGAATGGGGATTTCCAGTTGATTCTAGTGCCGCAGATAGATATCATCAATATTCTAAGGATATATTTTCCTTGATTGATTATCAGCGTCTTGACACCGTTCTGGTGGATGGACGTTTTCGTGTTGCCTGCGTGTTGCAGACCATTCTGCACTGCCACGCCAACGAACAGCTCACGATTATGATTCATGATTTTTGGCCTCGTCCATACTACCATTCCGTACTCGAGTTTCTGCAAGAAACTGGTAGAGCTGGAACGCTAGGTGTTTTTAGGCTGAAGCCGGGACTTGACTTATCCAAAGTCGAGGGTTATTACACGCAGTACGAGAAGAT
>JAHDEE010000140.1:14123-16269 GCA_020629005.1 Chitinophagales bacterium | reverse complement strand
AGAGCAAAGAGCAAAGATACGGAGCTTGGAGTACAGAGCAAAATTATTGTGTTCGAAGCACAGAGAGGGTTTTAGTTTGAGCAAATCAGTGCGAAAGTGTTGTAACAGTTTGAGGGATAAAAAAGTGCACCTTCTCCTTTCTCCTTGCACCTTCCATTGCCAGCTTACGACATGATGTGACAGAATTGTCAGAAATTTTAGTCATAAGTGACTAAAATATTGTTTACTTTTGCCATTGCTAAAGCGTTGGAATGGCTGTTGGAACCCGAGAAAAGATTATTGATTTGGCTGTGAAGCATTTTAACCGTGATGGATTCGGATCGGTGTCGCTGTTTCAGATAGCTAATGAGATGGGTATTAGTCGAGGGAATCTGACTTATCATTTTAAGGATAAGGATGCGCTGCTGCAAAGCATTGCCAGCGAGATGTGGCAGAAGATCGATGCGGAGCGTGTGAAATCCCGACAGTTTCCTTCGTTTGAGAATTTGCGCAATGAGGTGCAACTGCTGTATAAGTATCAGCGGAAGTATGCATTTATATTTCTGGATACACACGTGTTGAAGCATGCTTCGATTCGCAAGGAGTTTCGGCAATTGGCCAGGCGTACGATTCGGGATAACAAAGCCACCATTGCCTTTGCGATCAAAATCGGAAACGTGAAAGAGGAACAGATTCCAGGGACCTATAGTAATATTGCCTTTACCGTTTGGATGCTGGCTTTTTACTGGTATTCGCAGCAGATTATTCGCGGAGAAAAGTCGGGTGAGGATGCGGAGAAAATTATATGGAGCGTGCTATTGCCCTTTTTTACCGACAAGGGTTTGCAGTCGTTTCAGGAATATTTTGGGCAGGATTATTACAAGAGGCTGGGAAACTCGTTTGAGCAGGATATAGATCAGATTATTTCGTTTTAAGCAATAAGGGAAATGGGTGTTTTGAAGTCGAAGATAAATCCAAACAGTCAGCAGTTTAAAGACAACTACGCTGAGATGCAGGAGTTGCTGAAAGAGCTGGAAGGCTATATGGAGAAGAGCCGTTTTCAGGGTAAGGAGAAATATCAAGAGAGAGCGCGGAAACGCGGGAAGATGCTGGCTCGGGAACGCCTTGAACTGGTCTTGGATAAAGACAGTCCCTTTTTGGAATTGCTTCCTTTGGCTGGTTTGCAGAAGAAAGGTGGCTTTGGTCCTGGGGGTACGAATGTTTCAGGTATTGGTCTCGTGCAGGGAAAGCTGTGTATGGTGAATAGTAATGTTGGAACCCGAAAGGGTGGATCCATAGATGAGGCGACCAATTTCAAGGCTTTGCGTATTGGTAAAATTACAGAGGAGAATCGGTTACCTACGATTAATTTGGTTGAAAGTGGCGGGGCTAATCTGCCGGATCAGGCGAAGATTTTTAACTACGGAGGAGAGGCGTTTCGGCAAATTACCCGCAGGTCAAAGATGGGATTGCCAACTATCTCTGTGGTGTTTGGAAATGCGACTGCTGGTGGTGCCTACGTACCAGGAATGTCAGATTTTGCCATCTTTCAGAAGCAGGCTGCCAAGGTGTTTTTGGCAGGCCCCCCTCTGGTGAAAATGGCCACAAATGAAGAGGCCACAGACGAAGAATTGGGTGGTGCAGAGATGCATTCGCGCGTTTCCGGTGTGTCCGATTATCTCGCGGAGGATGAACGAGATGGAATTCGAATTGCCAGGGAGCTGATGCAGTTTGTAGGTAGCGGTAAGCCACATTTTGTGCCTGGGGGGCCGATAGCAGAACCACTGTATGCTAAAGATGAGATCCTGGGTGTAGTTCCTGCCAATATCAAAAAACCATTTGATGTACGGGAGCTGATCATGCGCATTACGGATGGGTCGGAGTTTTCTGATTTTAAGCCGGAGTATGGTGCTACGATGGTGACAGGATGGGCCAAAATACATGGGTATCCTGTCGGAATTCTGGGAAACAACGGCGTTATTTTTTCAGAGTCAGCCAACAAAGCGGCGCAGTTTATCCAGTTGTCGAATAAGAGCAATATTCCGCTCTTGTTTATGCACAATACCACTGGCTATATGGTGGGCAAAGCTTACGAAGAAGGGGGGATCATAAAGAACGGTGCGAAGTTGATCAATGCTGTTTCGAACAGTGAGGTGCCGCATCTGTC
>JAHDEE010000140.1:11430-14023 GCA_020629005.1 Chitinophagales bacterium | reverse complement strand
ATCAGGGGCGCTGATGGGTATGGGGTGTTTAGGATGTGATTTTTTGGGTAGAGGGTAGAGAGTATTGGGTAGAAAGTAGAGCAGAAAGTACTATGGACAATAAGACAGATCAATCAATTTCTTTGAGGCAGATTAACACCTTGATGATTGCTAATCGGGGAGAGATTGCTTCGAGGATTATTCGGACCTGTAAGGCAATGGGCATACGGTCGGTGGCTGTGTTTTCTGATGCGGATCGGGACGCTCCATTTGTGGCTCAGGCTGATGTGGCAGTGCATATTGGTGGTAGTAATCCGGCAGACTCTTATCTGGATATGGCGAAGTTGATTGCGGTGGCAAAGCGGACTGAGACGGATGCCATACATCCTGGATACGGATTTTTGTCGGAGAATGTAAAGTTTGCAGAGCTATGTGCGAAAGAAGATATCCTCTTTGTAGGACCGAATCCTGAGGCCATTGCTGCTATGGGCTCCAAGTCAAGGGCGAAGTCTTTGATGATGAAACATGAGGTGCCGGTGGTGCCAGGTTATCAGGGGGAGGATCAGACTGTGGAGCGATTGACAGCTGCTGCTGAGGAAATTGGCTTTCCTGTATTGCTAAAGGCCACTGCTGGCGGTGGAGGTAAAGGTATGCGTATTGTGCATGAGGCCGGTGAAATACAGTCTGCCATTGAAGCAGCGAAGCGAGAGTCCATGAGTGCCTTTGGAGATGATGAATTGATAGTAGAAAAGTACATTGCATCAGGTAGGCATATCGAGTTTCAGATTTTTGGGGACAAACACGGCAACGCCATCCACATATTGGAGCGGGAGTGTTCGATTCAGCGCAGATATCAGAAAGTGATTGAAGAGAGTCCATCTCCTGTGATGGACGAAGAATTGCGGGAGCGCATGGGTGCGGCTGCGGTGAATGCAGCCAAGGCCTTGAGCTACGATAATGCAGGAACGGTTGAATTTATTTTTGATGATAAGAGTCGGGATTTCTATTTTCTGGAAGTTAATACCCGACTGCAGGTAGAGCATCCGGTTACGGAAGAGGTGACGGGACTTGACTTGGTGCAAATGCAGATTCAGTCGGCGATGGGTTTGCCCTTGTCGCTTATGCAGGAAGAAGTGTTGGGGGAGGGCTATGCTATTGAGTGCAGATTATATGCGGAAGACGCCAGTAATGATTTTCTTCCTGTTACAGGTCGAATCGAGCGATTTGAAGTGCCTGAAGTAGAGGGCTTACGCGTGGAGTCCGCTATCGAGTCGGGATCGGAGATTTCGATCTTTTATGATCCTATGATTGCCAAGATTATTGTCTGGGATATGAATCGACTAGCGGCACATACGAAGATGCGCTATGTGCTGAAGAATCTGGTTTGTCTGGGCATGACCACCAATCAGGATTTCTTGCTGCAACTATTGGAACATCCGGATTTCACCAGTGGAAATTATGACACGCATTTCATACAAAAGAAAATTGATCTAAGCGAGCTATCGCAAACTCGATTAGGAAGCGAGCAAATGGCTTGCGTTGCCGCTACAGTTTATGATTGGCAGCAGCGAGAGCAGTCGAGAACCGTGCTGCGTTCTCTACCATCTGGATGGAGAAACAGCTTTAACGATTATCAGCAGACTAACTATCAGGTTGGTGACAAGGAATATCAAACGAAGTATCGGTATCAAGATGGCAAGTTTCACTTCTTTGTGGACACAGTTGAGCTACCAGTTCAACTGATCAGCAGTGGTGAAGCTCAGATTCGCCTGCAGATTGTGGATCAACAATACAAATTCACAGTCGTCAAGAATGGGGATCGGCATTATTTGCACAATGAAACTACAGGTAACGTAGCATTGAAACAAGTGCCCCGATTCCCTGAATTACAAACCGAAAAAGCAGAAGGAGGATATGAATCGCCAATGCCCTCCCAGATCATCAAAGTACTGGTGGAGGCCGGTCAGCGGGTGAAATCGGGAGACGGATTGGTCATTCTTTCTTCCATGAAAATGGAGAATACTATCGAAGCAGACAAAGACGGAATTGTAGAAGAGGTATATGCAAGTGAAGGAGCAAACGTGGAAGCGGGCTTCCTCTTGCTCAAGATGAAAGAAGCACAAAACGCTTAATCTTAAGGAACCTAGTAACAACTGAAAAACTAAATAATGGCTCATAAAAAACTGATACTATCCGCTGCGCTCACAGGTGCAGCCACCAACCGAAATCATTGCCCTTACATTCCCTACACTCCGGTGGAGTTGGGTGAAGAAGCAAAACGCGCGGTGGATGCCGGCGCTTCGATAGTGCATATACACGCACGCGAAGACGATGGCATGCCGAGTTGGCGTACAGAAGTATTTGAGCAGATACACGAGGAGGTGCGCAAGCGTTGTCCTAAGGTGATTATCAATTATTCCACCGGCGCTATTGGCATTTCCATTGAGGATCGTGTCAAGCATATCACAGCTCTTCGTCCGGATATGGCTGCCTTCAATATGGGTTCTATGAACTATGCCATCTACTCCAAAAAGCAAAAGCAGTTTTACTGGAATGGCGTATTCGAAAATTCCTTCGACAATATGAAGTATGTGGTTGACACCATGACTGCCGC
>JAHDEE010000140.1:0-11330 GCA_020629005.1 Chitinophagales bacterium | reverse complement strand
GGCTATGCTGCCTAGGCCAGAACTTTGACCCCGACAAGCTCGAAAGTCCTAATGAAAAGTGTCAACTGTTTTTAGGAATTGACCCAAAACCCAAAACCCAAATCCAATGTACCACAAAGACCTATTCAAAGACAAGATTGCCCTGGTGACAGGTGGGCGCTCGGGCATAGGCTATGCCATCGCCAAGCAGATGCTGGAGCTGGGGGCAAAAGTGACCATTGCCTCCCGTAAAGAAGAGCCGCTCAAAAAGGCCGCCGAGGAGTTGGCTGCTATCGGACCCTGTGATTACAAAGCATGCGACATTCGACAGACTGAGCAGATCATCGAACTAGCGGAACAGATCAAGGAACGGCACGGACGGCTGGACATACTGGTCAACAATGCAGGAGGGCAGTTTCCGGCCTTGGCTGAAATGATCAATGACAAAGGGTGGAATGCAGTCATCAACAACAATCTTAACGGCACCTTCTTTATGACAAGGGAGATGGGAACCCGTTTCTTCATTCCGCAAAATGAAGGAATCATTGTTAACATCACCGCTAATGCTCACCGAGGATTTCCTGGAATGATCCACACAGGGGCTGCACGAGCCGGAGTGGAAAATATGTGCAAAACATTGGCAAATGAATGGAGCATCTACAATATCCGGGTCAACTGCGTGGCGCCTGGCATCATCGAATCCTCTGGGCTCGACCAGTATCCGCCGCAGGTGCAGGCTATGTTTGAAGAGGCGAAAAAAGCCATCCCGCTACATCGCTTTGGCTCTGTGGAGGAAGTGGCAAACGCTGTTTCTTTTCTAGCCTCGCCGCTATCCTCATACATAACTGGTAGCACGATCTATGTTGATGGAGCGCAACATTTGAACTATGACAATATGGGTCTGGCAAGAACCATTAAGGAGCTAATGGGAGGATAATTTTCCGGCATTCAAGCGAAGCGAAAATCAATCAGAAAAACGAAAAACGAAAAACAAAAATCCAAGCAAGATGAAATCATACTATTTTACAGAAGAGCACGAGCTATTTAGAGAAAGCCTTCGCAGCTTTCTGGACAAGGAGGTAGCACCAAATATTGACCAATGGGAAGAGCAGCAAAAGATCCCTCGCGACATCTGGACCAAAATGGGCGAAATGGGCTTCCTGGGTTTGGGCTATCCCGAACAATACGGAGGGCTCAACCTGGACTTCTTCTACGACGTAGTATTCTGCGAGGAGATTTCTAAGACCTTTTCCGGAGGATTCATGATCACCCAAATGGTGGTGCAGTATATGTCTTGTCCCTACATTCTCAAGTACGGCTCTGATGAGTTGAAGGAAAAATATCTACCCGGAATCATTTCTGGAGAGCTGATCAGTTGCATCGGTATTTCGGAGCCAGGTGCAGGCTCAGATGTAGCAAACATATTGACCACCGCCAAGAAAGACGGCGATCACTACATTGTCAACGGTTCCAAAACCTTTATCACCAATGGTGTCTATGGTGACTTCGTAGTGGCAGTAGTAAAAACCAATCCCGACGCAGGTCCGGCAGGAGTAAGTCTGATGGTAATTGACCTGAATGCCGAAGGGGTGTCTGCTACCAAACTCAAAAAGCTGGGTTGGCATGCCTCAGATACGGCCGAGCTGGCATTCGACAATGTAAAAGTGCCGGCAGTGAATTTGATTGGTCATGAAGGACAGGGCTTCTACTACCTCATGGGTGGCTTGCAATTGGAGCGTCTTGTAGGAGGTATCGGAGCATACGCGGCCTGCGAGAACATGCTCAGCTATGCACTGCAATATATGTCCGAGCGCTCCGCCTTTGGCCGGCCGATCAACAAATTCCAGGTCTTGCGTCATAGAGTTGCCCAATTGGCTTCTGAGATAGAGGCAGCTAAGCAGTTCGTCCTACACTGTTCCCGTCTGCATTCCGACGGAGAGTACGTAGTGAAAGAATGCTCCATGGCCAAACTCCTGGCCACAGAACTATCTGATAAAACAGCCTATCAATGCTTGCAGTTTTTTGGCGGTTACGGTTTCATGGAAGAATACAAAATGGCACGTGCATTCCGCGATAGTCGGGTTGGAACCATCGGTGGAGGTACCTCGGAAATCATGCGTGAGATCATCGCCAAGATGGTGATCGATGATGTATCCTATAGCAGTGCAAGCAGCTCAAATCCAAAGTCAGTAAGCAATAAATCTACTGAGCCAAAAGCCGCTAAAGCCAGCGCAAAGGCAGAAGCACAGACTGTAGAAACTTCCGCGGAGGAAAAGGTGAGCTCCGACGGCGATGCTAAATCTAATGGCAGCAGCAATGGTGCTTCTTCACTAGGCCCGCTTTTGGGCATGATAGAGGCAGGTGCTGCAAAAGCAAAGCCATTAGGCAAGACCCTCAAATTTGCCTTCGGAGACGAGCAATTGGTCATCGACGGTACGGGGGATAGCAATTCGGTAAGCACGGAAGATAGCCCTGCGGATTGCACCGTAAAAGTTGGCAAAGATGATTTTCAGGCTCTCATCAAAGGCAAGCTCAATCCTATGACCGCTTTCATGTCTGGCAAGATCAAAATTGAAGGAGACATGTCGGTGGCTATGAAGTTGCAGTCGCTGTTTTCTTAGTTTTTGGTTTTTGGTTTTTGGTTTTTGGTTTTTGAGGTTTAAGTTCTGGGTTTTGGGTTTGTGAGTTTTGAGTCTTGGTTCTCGGGTCTTGAGGTTTAAGTCCTACGTTCTAAGTTCCGAGTTCACCTAAATACTTTGCCAGTCCAGGCATTAACATTCCACTTTATCCAGAGCAGCTGTTGCGGACTGAAGTAACCAACCCCGAGATCTTCAGAGTTTCTTCCAAGCGCCCTTAGTTCCTGCTGGAAATTCGCATCGCGGAAAGATTGGTGAAGCCAATCCCTAAATCGTTTGTCCATTCTTTGGCCTTCTATATCCAATTCAAAATCGACGTGACTGCCATTATGCAGGAAACCGAGTTGCACGCTATTTTGCTCGCTATTCCACAGCTCCCGAATAGGCTCCACGGTATACTCAGGCCCAATGACACGTGCTATCTCCAGTAGGTATTTGGAGTAGTTATTTTGAGGATCTACTCTGAATTGTTGTTTATAAAGTATTTGATAGTGCTTGAGTAAATCTATCGTAGTGAGTCCGGCATGGAAGTCGAAATTAGGATCCAGCTGATCAATAAAGCCATAGGACAAAAAATCCGAATGCACCTCTTTTCTAATTGCTTCATTCATGTTTGCACCTGGAGAGGGGCCCAGCATTGGGAATTTTGAATTCTCCGTTTTGATGGCCAGGTACTGTTTCCTACTGAGAAAGATAAAGCCTGCTTCGTAATTGTAAAAGTCACTTAGTCTTTCGGAAGGAGGGAGATAATACAATTTGTAGAGACTATTGTTATCTATTAATGCCTCATTAAACAGATTGATCATTCTTGGATTTAGTGACATTTCGGAGGCATCTTGCAAGGTTCGGACGCCAGCGTAGCGCTGATGTTTGAAGGTATCCGTGTACAGCTTTCCGTTGACTTCGAGCCTGACTGTGGCATAAATATACCTTTCATCCTGAATGTGTTCAAATTCTAAATGGTTGACTAGAAAGTCGAGTTCCGGGAAACACTTACTGATCGTCTCATAGACCAAGAGATAGCCTTCATTTTTGTCTGAGGGTAATTCGCTGGTCTTGAACAGACTTCCGTAGCTAGCATATTTGGCCAGGTAAGGGTAATCGCTCAGTGTCAACTTACCTGTCTCTAACTGCTCCACAGAAGATTGGGGGATGACCTTCAACTTTACCAGTCGCAGAAATTCTTGTTCGACTGCAACACTACGCCTCGCTTGCTCTTTTGCTTTGTCAGCATAGAATGAATAGAACAGTAGCATTGCAGATTCTCGATGGGGAATCTCTTTGCCTTCACTTGTCTTTTGCCATTCCAGAATATGTCCTTCTTTTATCAATCCCACCTCCAGCAAATATTTGCTAAAACGCTCATCGTCGAATTCCTTATCCCTCTCACTAAGCTCTACAGAATTTCGAGTCATGCCTAGCATCATTCCCAAAGCATTTGTTTCCTTGCCGCTTTCTCGAATACTATCCGGCTGACCCTTTTGCATGGCCAGATCAGACAACGAAATCAGGATAGCAGCTTTGTCTACAGCAATCCCTGGTTTGGACCTTAATTTTTCCAGTAGCATTATTTTTTCGGCTTCTGTAATGACTAGTCTTGCTTCGAGCTCGCTTAACACTTCTGCTGTTTCCATTTGTTGGGATTGTACGTTCACACACAAGATCATCAAGATGATGAAGATCATCAGAAATCTAGGAGTTGTTGGATGACGCATGTTTGACAATTGAAGATGCCTTGTTGTAACAATTGCTTAGTAGATATTTGTGCCTGTGCAATATACCATCTGCTGCTTGCCGGATCAAACTTTTGTTATAACTAAAAACTTGAGCTAATTTCCATAGTACATGATCCGTCAATTCCCCAACCTCCCATACTCCATCTGGACAGTGATCTTCCTATCACTGTTGATTACTGGAATTATAGACAAGATTTATACCTATGATGTGCATTTTCCTTTGACACTTGTAATGATTCCCTTTGCTCTCTTGATGGGCCTTAGTGGATTTGTGTTTATGGGGCTGAGCAAGTGGGGACAGAAGGCCAGTACTCCAGTCCAGGTTTTCATATTGTTTCTTTGGGTGCTGGTACTCTTTTACCCGCTGCTTCTCAGTATTCTTCATTTGGTAACCAATACTAGCAGTCTCAGTACGCGATCATTCTCCTGGCTGGTAAACAGTGGATTCTTTCTCTGGTTGCTCGCTCAGATGCTGGCTTTTGTACTTCTGGTGGTCCTTTATTTTTCCGAAGATGTGAAGGGGTAGAAAAGCTGGGATCTCATTCTTCCGGGCATGCTTTAATCCCTGGCTAGCCCTCCTAGCTGCACAGTCGACATGTTCAATTAAATTCTCGATCTTGAAATACAAAAAAATAAAGGACCTTATACAGTACAATCAATACTGCAAGCGGCATGAGCAATTATTGCAAACAGATTTCAAGAAAGATCAGGATGAGATAGAGCTGCTGGAAATCCTCATCGAGGAATACGATGTGAGAACAAGAAAGTCGATCTATCAAGACCTAAATCCGGTGGAACTGCTCAGAACTTTGCTGCAAAACGCAAACCTGTCACAAGTGGAGTTTTCAAGACAGCTTGGGGTATCTCGTCAATTGATCAACGACATACTGAAATATCGCCGCAATATCAGCAAGGAGCTTGTGGCAAAGCTGACAGCTTTTTTCTCGATGTCTCAGGAAGCTTTCAGTCGAGCCTATGATTTGGACCAAAAGACCTCACAGGCAAGGAAGAAGAAACGGCAGGCGAAAGCACCGATAGAAAATACCGACCGCTTTTCTTGATAGAGAATCACAAAATTGTGCCCTATGCCCAGATGATTATCGATTAGGAGCAAACAGTCCCTCCGCCGCGCCACCCACTGCTCGCTATCCATTCCAATGTAGCTACCCTCCAGCTGCTTCGCTGCAAGCACCTGTGCTGTCTCTTTTTGGAGCCAGCCCAGGCGCTGCGACTCAGCGGCTGGAGGGCAGCTACATTTCCATTGCTATCGAGGCTATTTTGCCAAGGGCTGTTGTTCGCGCATGGGGGTTTCGCTGAGGTGCTCTCGGAACTTTACCGGTAATCATGGTTTCGATTTTTAGCTTGCCGGTATTGGTGCTTAGCAGCACCTAATCGACATTGTGCAAATTGTATTCTCTGGCATCTTCTGGATGGATTTTTAGCGCACCTGCTACATCAGTTTTTAGTCACTCAGGCTCAGCGACCGTTAAAGGCTGCAAACTGGGTTTTTACTCATTCTTGAGCAGTGACGAATCACCTGTTGAAGCAGGACCAGTTACAACTATATTTACAATACTAATCAGACGGCAGAGCAGTGAGATATCGTAGCTTCATTTCCAGCTCGTCCGTACACAGCAGATCTACACCTGCCGCTTCGAGCTGATCCCAGATTGCCTCTTTCTCCGGGCTATGCCAAATCCGCATCACCTTCCCCTGCGCATGCACCTGCTTATTGATCGCAGCAATTGTCTTAAGCTGGGCCGGCTCTAGCATGCTTTCCTTAAAAAGGCGCTTGCCAAAAACGATGTCATAATCCGCACTAATCATAGGCATCAGATCATTGGGGTAATGCATGCTCAGTTCCTCGACTCTACCATCGAGCTGGACATATCTTTGCCGCTCCTCTCGTATCAAGTCAATAGGGCGGTTTCCGGTCAGCACAATTTTCACAGCACCTGCATATTCTCTTCCTTCTCGCCAATAAGAGAACATTTCCTGGTAAGGCTTCAGGCTTTCCAGTAGCTTCTTATAGGTAGTTACCGCCTCCGTTTTGATATCAATTACCAATACAAGCGGACGCTCAAGGTCAGCGAAGATTTTACCTCCATTCTGCCGCTGAATCTCAAACAAAGGTTCCAGATAAAGCTTAGTCAAAGTACGCTTAGGACTGGGGAAGATGGGACGAAGATGATTGACAAACAACTTACCCCGGATCAGGTGAATATCCACCTCGATAAATGTGAATCCATGGCTCAGTGCATCAAATAGCGGATGAGCATGCTCATAATCATTGTGCGCATAAGCCCTGTCTAGCGACTGCACTTCATACAGCGCCGCCAGGCTGCTTTTGGTACTTTCGTCTTCATAAGAATGACAATAAACAATCAGAGCGAGGATCATCAACCCCAGTAGCATTGCAATCAGTTTGAATTTCAGCGGCTTCATTTTTCAATCGACAAGAAACGGCAAGTTTTTCAATTTGCCATGACTTATCTCTAGGTTTCACTTATGCCCGTAGTCCAGGCGGCCATTGTCTTCGATGCCGTACACTTTCAGTATCTTGGCCCTAAGTTGCAACTTCGCAACTTCAAGATAGTTGCACTTCCGATCACAGAGATGAACAGAGCTGAAATCGAATTTCAACAATACAATCAAAAACCTCGACAGCAAACGAGATTACTATAATTAAACAATAGCGAAGAGTGAAAGGGATTGGAAATACACCACTTATCAAGATTGAAAAACTCACAGATTCTCAAAGTGCAGAAATCTATGTCAAATTTGAGGGAGCAAATCCCACCGGAAGTATGAAAGATAGAATGGCACTGTCGATGATAGAAGGTGCCGAAAAGAGAGGCGATTTGCAAAAAGGAGGAACCGTCACTGATTACACAGGTGGAAGTACAGGCAGCTCGCTGGCAATGATTTGTTCCGCCAAAGGCTATAAAGCACATTTTGTGTCTTCTGATGCCTTCGCCGCAGAGAAGTTGCAAACCATGCGAGCGTTTGGAGCAAGCCTGGAGCTGATCCCGAGTGAAAATGGACAAATTACAGCAGCTGTAATTGATGCTGCGCTTGCAAGAGTAAGAGAGATTGCAAAGCAGGAAAACACATTCTACACGAATCAATTCAAAAATATTGACAATCGAAATGCCTATCATCAGATGGCCAGGGAAATCATCAATGAATTGGGGACTGGTATTGATGAGTTTATTGCAGGGGTTGGAACTGGCGGTTGCTTTTCTGGTAATGCAGAAATACTCAAGAGCGAAATTCCGGGTGTTCGCTGCATTCCCATCGAGCCCTTCAATGTTCGCGCCTTGTCGGGTGGCGATACTTCCGGTACGCACAGATTGGAAGGTATGGGAGCCGGTTTTGTACCCGAAATTTGCCGCCTGGATTTGGCAGACGAGATCATGGCAGTGAAAGATGAAGATGCCTATCAGACGGCTAGAGACCTGGCTAGAATCGAAGGGATATTTGGAGGGATCACTTCCGGCGCCAATGTTTGGGCAGCCATTCAAAGAGCAAAGATTCTGGGTAAAGGCAAAAGAATCGTTACCCTTGTGTGTGATTCGGGATTAAAGTATCTGCAGGGAGATTTATACAAGTGATTGTCTGGTAGACTCCGAAAGACGGAAGCTTCGCGATAGTGCGTATTTCTGTCAAAACCTTTGGGTGAAGGGATTTGAATTAGGAGCGAAAGGTCAGTCTACGCATCACTGCCTTGCTCGCTCTTCGCTATTACTCAGCAGCTGCCTGCTGGTTCCAGCCGGCGCAGCAAGTCTCGCCTTAAGGGCGAGCCATGCTGCACCTGGCTGTCACTGGCGCATGCAGCCACTGAGTAGCCGCTGCGATCGAGGCTATTTTGATCGGTGGGTCCATCGCTACAATGTTTTTCAATGGTAGTAGTTAGCGACGTAGTCCTACTTGTAACCGAAAAATGATTCGAGGATTTCAAAGTAATTAACGCCGATTTGCGCGAAGTGCTTTTGCTGAATAGTTTCTTTGCCAATAAATTTTACCTTAGCAGGGGAATTGTCTTTACCGAAACTCTTTGTCCTTCGGCGTCCCTTAGCTCCGCAATGTACATGCCATGACTCACGCCACCAATCAAAAGTGATAATTGGGATTGCGCAAGGATTCTTTTGCTCAAGACTTGTTGACCTAGTAAATTATAGAGCGAAAAATCAAGAATGGTATTTTCAGCTCCTGGGCAGATAATGTCCAGTTGTCCATTCAGAGTGTTGTATGCAATCTGAAAATCTGTTAGCAGGACTTTGGCACACTGTACGTCGAGCTCTTCACTGTACAGCAGCATTTCATCATTCGTAAGCGTAAGTGGGATCGATTGATTGGTGACTGTAAACAAGCCATCCTCTGCGAATGTATGAGTGACCTGATGTCCGCTCGCCGTATGATTGTCACCAAAGTCCCAGTTGCTCTCGATTTGAGGGCATTCATTTGTAAATGTGTAGGTATTACAGTTGAGGCTATCTTGCTCAATGGAGAAAGCTCCGCTGTTATTGCAATAAAACAGTATAGAGGTACTTGTGGAGTCCTGTAGCCCTGTTTCGCCAGTGACAATAAGTGTAATATCAAATTCGCCACAATTGTCCTGCTGCAGCTGAGTGTTGTCTGATGTAGAGTATAATTCACCATTTATATACCACTCATGGCTTACATCATGTAAGCTCTCGTTATAGAGACCAATTCCGTCACAATCGTAGTCTTGATCATTAAGCCAGTATTGGGCTACCGGCTGGCAGATGATGTTGACATCATGAGTGACTTTAGCAGAATCGCCGTTCATACCATAAACAGTCAAGCTGACTGGGTATGTCCCTGGGCCCGGAAATGGATAAGCTGGATGTTTATACAACTGAAATTCGGAAAAGGGCGGTAGTGGAAAACCAAAGTCCCAAAGATAGGATTCAGCATTTGTGCTCAAATTTCGGAACAGAGCACTTGGGCACCTTTCAATGTACATGAAATCCGCTATAGGACTGCAATCTACTTCAATCATTTGCGAGATGCTGGTACTGGTACCAGTGTAGTCCACTCCAGTTAAAGTCACCAGATATTGTCCTTCCTGCTCGTAGGTATGCATAGGATGGGCGAATGTACTAGTATTTCCATCTCCAAAGTCCCACAAATATGTGTCCATAAATACGCTACGATTATCAAAAATTGCCGTCATACAGCTTGGATTGTGATCAAATGCGAGCAAGGACTCTCGATAGATATCACTCTCGCTTCCCAGAAACTCGATCTCCTTGATTTTGGCTCCGTTGCTGGTGGGATCCATGATTGCTATTGCTACAGGGTAATCCTTCTCAGTCGAATGAAATCGATGTTTCTTGACAACAAACGAAGTGTCCAAAACGACAATATCATCAGGCCACTGCTCGGCTGTCAACTGGTAAGTCGTTTCTTCGGCTATCCGAAGGACATTGAAGGTTTCTTCGGGCAGGTGTATTTGGCCGAATGCATCTGCTATATGACTGTGGTCAACCTCGATGTGTACAGTGATGTCAAACAATGGTTGATTGGGGTAGAGGTTTAAGGTCATGTATCCAGAGTCCTGAATGCTGTCTCCCAGGAGCATGGGCGCCATATACATGCCAGTTGCGAAGCCCATGTCTTCCAGGCCAGTCATAATAAATCCATAACTTTCGCTTCCGCCAAAATTGGAATATATCCTATGTCGATCCATTCGCTGGAATAGCCCAGTCTTGTAAAACAAGTGCCCCAATGTCGGCTGAGGCGAAGGGCTTTCATACAAGCCAGCATTTGCGAGTATATCCATCAGACCGAAGCCAAGAAGCTCATCTATTGGAGCGATTCTGGCAGCGGGAGGAGGAGTGCCTTGACTTAAATGGTTCTCCACAAGATCATCATAGCCTCTGGCCTGTGCAGGATCAATAAACTGAATCATCTTGGAATCGCTAACACTAAGCTCTGTAAAGTCCCAGCTTTGTGCCTCACTCGAAGCTACTCCAGCTGGCAAAGACAGTTCTTCGCTGATGTGCACTACATGCTCCGTCCCTACTTTGGGAAGGTGCTCACTCAAGATACTGGGCTGCGCCAAGGTAATTTGGGATAGGAGCAAGAGAGAAATAAGATAAGAAACGTATTGGGTAAAGTATGTTGTTTGGTTCCGCATTGAGTCTGGGTTTCGAGAAATATACAAATTGTTGAGCATCAATGGTGAATTTGCAGCCTTCAATAGTCCTGAAGGACGAGTTGTACTTGATCCAAAGCTTGGCCCGGAATTTAACTACCACATTAGCGATCATCAGGGAAATACCAGAGTAGTCTATAAGGAAGAAGCAGGCAAGCTAAGAGTGTTGCAAGAGAACCACTACTATCCATTTGGTCAGAAGATGGGCGGTCTCTCTTTTGATATCCAGCAGTCAGGTAATCGACATCAATTTGGAGATAAGGAGTTTCTCGACTTAGGAGACTTAAAGTGGTCAGATTTCGGTGGAAGATGGTATGATCCAGCAACTGCGAGGTGGACTTCTTTGGATCCTTTGGCAGATCATGCAAGCCAGGACGGTTTTTCTCCTTACGCTTCGTTCTGGAATAATCCCACCTACTGGAAAGACCCAACAGGGCTAATTCCCAGCGGTGGCGGAAAGGGAGAGTGGGACGATCAAGAGTTGGATGGCGATGTCATTTTCATTGACGGTATTATGCTTCCTGTCATTACTGTTACCGCCGAGGCTGTTACCGATCCGAATGATGAGTTTGTGAACTTTGACTGGCCCTGGGCAGCTAACGAGGATATTTGGGGCGGTACTTTGGCCAGCTATCATAGAGCCTATCCAGCTTTCGCTGGAATGTCACATCGAGAAACATTAAGTCATTGGCAAAGCAACTATTCTTGGGATTACCATAATGTGTCCAGAGCCGATATTCGAAAAGAACGGGGTGATCTTGCAGTAAAGAAGATGTATTGGTTTACTGCGAACTT
>JAHDEE010000139.1:1620-16436 GCA_020629005.1 Chitinophagales bacterium | reverse complement strand
TTCGGGTCATTTATTCATCTCCCGTCTCATCACTTCAACCATTTTTTGTGAAGCTTCGTGCTTGTTTTCTGCCGCCCTTTCGTACCAGAGAAATGCCTTGTTGAAATTGGTTTTAATGCCTAGGCCCTTGTAGTACATGTTGGCGAGTCTGTATTGGGAGTCGATGAAGTTTTGTTCCCCTGATTTCTGGTACCATTTCATTGCTTCGATTGGATTTTCGCTCACGCCAATTCCCTTTTGGTAAAGTATTGCCAGGTCATGCTGGGCAATGGCCAAGCCTTGTTCCGCCGCTTTTTTGAACCAGCCAAAGGCTTTCTTGTAGTTAGAGGAATCGCCACGGCTGTAATAGTACTGCCCGAAGAAATACTGACCCCAGGGAAGGCCTTGTTCGGCAGATTGGGAGACCCAATGCAATCTCATCTCGGTGTCCTTGTCTGTGCCGTAACCCTGATTGTAGAGAAAGCTCAGATTGGATTGAGCGCGGGGGTCTCCATCCTCTGCCAGTGCTTTGATGCCTTCGAAGGATTCGGAAAAGTACTTGATTGCCATATTCATATCTTTAGGCACAGCCTGACCTTGTCTGAAGAGTTCACCGAGATTGTAAAGACCCATCGGATGCCTTTTGTCTGCGGCTAGCTGTATAAAATGCTTGGCGCGCTCGAAATCTTGTTGAACAAATTCACCTCTTCTGTACATTTCTCCTAATACCGCTTTGTAGTAGGAGGGGCTGTCTGCATCTTCATTGAGTGCTGCGCGCTCGTACCATTCCCTTGCTGCGACGAAGTCTCTTTTGACTCCGTGGCCGTTGTGGTACATCAATCCAAGATTGAGTTGCGCCTCTGGTAATCCTTGCAGCGCGGCCATTTTATAGTATTCAAAAGCTTTAGCCAGATTCTTATCGACTCCGAGGCCCTTGTGGTACATAAAGCCGAGATTACTTTGTGCCGTTCGATAGCCTTGCTTCGCGGCTAGTTTGTAATATTCAACTGCCCGGTAGTGATCTTGTTTGACACCGAGTCCTTTTCGGTACATGTAGCCCAGGTTGTATTGAGCCACCATATCTTTGGAATCCGCAGACAACTTGAACCATTTGTGGGCTTCTTTTTCGCTCTTGTCGACTCCGTGGCCTTTTAGGTACATAAAGCCCAGATTAGCTTGCGCCCTGGCCAAACCTTGTTTTGCAGCTTTGTAATACCACTTTGCTGCGAGATAGTCGTCTTGTTTGATGCCATATCCTTTACGAAGTCGGTTTCCGAGTTCAAGTTGTGCCTCTGGAATTCCTCGTTTCGCCTGATCCTCAAGATGATAGAGACCAAGCTTTTCCATATTTTGTTTTTCCGGTTGCGCCTCTGCACTATTGAAACAACTGAGTAGGAATAATAAAAGGAATAGCGTTCTTTTGAACATAGAAGTAGGATTAAAGTAATTGGTTTCGCGTAGATTACTGAAAATGCTTTCGTTGGGGTTATTTTTGAACGAACTAGTTTGCTTTTGATTCTGTATTAGGTATTAAGGGCGGTGTCAGATAATACTGTTGAAAATTTACATCAATTTGGTCTTAAGTTGCTAAAAATAAGCTCTATTTGCTGCTTCAAAACTTATGCCGCCTACAGTAATAATTGTTGTTCAAACGAATTTAGTGATTTTCGTTCATTCACTTTGAAAATATAGCTTATGCTTCGCAAAATAGTGTTTGGGATCATTTTCATCCTTGCTTTGTTTATTGGTTTGCTTTTTTTGATCCCACAGTTTTTCAAGGGAAAGATTGTGGATTATGCAAAAACTCAGCTGAATGAACAACTGAACGCTGAGGTTGATTTCAGTGATGTCAGCTTGTCCTTGCTTCGAGATTTTCCGAACCTTAGAGCCACAATCCAGGATTTGACTGTGGTGGGTAAGGGAAGGTTTGAAAAAGATACCTTGGCCAATATCGGTGGTTTAGGTGTGACGGTGGACTTTTGGACCTTGTTTAATCCCGAGAACCCTACGGTGAAAGGCATCTACGTCAATGAGCCACATATCCATGCGATTGTATCTAAGGATGGAAAGGCGAATTGGGATATCGCAAAAGCAAGTGAAGAAGTGGACAAGAGCGCTGAGTCTTCAGGAGGAGATTATAAGTTGAGTTTGCAGCATTATGAGGTCAACGATGGTCGAATTTTTTATGAGGATTTGAGTTCCGGGACGGATTTGCGGATCTACGGACTGGACCATGAAGGCAATGGAGACTTTAGCTCTGCGATTTTTGATTTAGATACAGAAACCTCTGCTGAGTCCATCAGCCTCAAGTACGCAGGCATGAAGTACCTGAATAAGATCAGGTTAACTGCGGATGCAGCAATTGAAGTGGATAATAATCAGTCCAAATATACCTTCAAGGACAACCGGGTTAATCTCAACAATCTGAAGCTTGCATTTGACGGGACTGTAAGTATGCTCGAAACGGCCACTCGGGCTGATGTAAAGTTTTCAGCCGCCGAATCGGATTTCAAGGATCTGGTGTCTATTCTGCCATCAGCCTATACCAAAGACTATGATGATGTGAAAGCCGAGGGAAAGATGGCCTGTTCTGGATTTGTGAAGGGAGTGTACAGCGATAGTTCGTATCCGGCGTTTAATATTGATGTAGATGTTAAGGATGGGAAGATCAAGTACCCGGATCTTCCGGGTGTGGTTGATCAGATCAATACGAAGCTCACCGTGGAGAATCGGGATGGGATTCTTGATCATACAGAAGTGCGTCTATTGCCATTGCACTTTGCGCTCGAAGGAGAGCCTTTTGACTTGAATATTCTTCTGAAGAATCCGATTAGCGATCCATTTGTAGATATGTCAGCGATTGGAAAGATCGATTTGGCAAAGTTGTCAAAAAGCTATCCAGTTGAAGGAATTAGTCAATTGGCTGGATTGGTCGATGCTGACATAGTGGCTAAGGGGCGGGTTTCTGCGGCACAATCCGGTGCCTATGAGGATTTTGATATGAGTGGCAACTTGACGGTAAAGGACCTCGTTGCTGCGGGGGAATCGCTAGGGAAACCAATGAATGTGAAGGATTTGAGTATGGATTTTAGTCCACAGTTTGCTGCTGTCAATCGTTGCCTTGGTGCCATCGGGAAAACTGACTTTGACGTAAAAGGAAAAGTTGAGAATTTGCTGCCCTACTATCTCGGTAAAGGGCCGCTTAGGGGCCGGGTAAACATGAACTCTAATCAGGTTGATTTGAATGAATGGATGATAGAAGATCCAGATGCTGCAGCCACAACTAGTGCAGAAGGCGAAGCTGAAGCATACCAGGTGATTCCTGTTCCGGCTGACTTAGATATGGTGATAGGAATGGATGCTGGGGTAGTGAACTATGAGGACTTGCAGCTAAACAACGTGCAGGGAGTGCTTCGAGTAAAGGATGAGCAAGTGGTACTTGAGCGACTTCAAACCAATATCTTTGAGGGCATGGTGATCATGGATGGATCTTATTCGACCAAGGAATCCTTGAAGAGTCCTGTGGTGGATATGTCCTATGTGCTTGAAGAGATTAACATTCAGAAAGCGTTTGATAAGTTGAATACCATGCAGGCCCTGGCACCAGTGGGCAAATTTTTGGATGGTAACTTCTCTTCCAGGCTAAAGCTGAAAGGAAAGTTGGATGAGCATCTGATGCCGGATTGGATGACCTGGGATGGAAATGGACTGATGGCTGTTCTGTCTGCCAGCTTGAAAAACTTTGAGCCTTTGAGCAAGCTTGCCAATGAGCTACAGATAGCTGGACTCAATAGTATGAACCTAAAGGACGTTAATACCAAATTCTCTTTTAATCAAGGAAGAGTTAGTGTGGCACCTTTTAGTATTTCGCAGCAGGGTGTTGATATGAATATCTCAGGTTCGCACGGGGTTGATCAAACTCTGGAATATTCTGTATTAGCAGCCGTGCCGGCAAGCAAGATGGGCAAGCAGGCAAAATCCATGGTAGATAATTTGTCGGCTCAAGCTGCCAGTCAAGGAATCAAGCTGAAATTGCCGGAGAAGATCAATGTAAAGATCGACATCGGAGGTACTGTCCAAAAGCCGACGCTTGCTGTTGATTACAAAGATGCCTTTAATGATGTGAAGGGAGGGCTCAAGGATATGGCAAAAGACCTTGCAGACAGCCTGAAGAATGCGGCTTTAGACAAAGCAAAGGCGGAGGCAGATAAGGTGAAAGCTGAAGCAGAGGCCAAGGCCAAGGCCGAGTTGGATAAAGCCAAGAGCAAGGCTGACAAAGCAAGGAAAGAGGCAGAAGCAAAAGCCAGGAAGGAAATGGAAGCTAAGAAAAAGCAGGCTGAGAAAGAGGCAAAGAAAGTGGTAGAAAAGCAGGTAGATCCTGTAAAAGAGAAAGCGAAAGGTGAAGTAGACAAGGCGAAGGACAAGGCAAAAGATGCACTCAAAGGTATCTTGGGTAAGCCCTAAAATTCCTGTCTTTTATTCTTGATTCTGTTGCAGTGCCCCATTGAATTCCTATCTTGTTGTTGGATTCGAAAAGCAATAAGAATAAATCTCCGAACCTATGGGCTGGTTTAAGAGAAAGAAAGAAGGTATTACTACCCGGACTCCCGAAAAGAGGGAGATTCCGGATGGTTTCTGGCATAAATGTCGGCGCTGTAAGACCACAGTTACCAGCAAGGTATACAAGGACAATTTCAAGGTTTGTCAGGAATGCGAAGATCATGGAAGGCTGAGCTCTACTGAGTACTTTCAGCTGTTGTTTGATGCAGCAGAATATGAGCTTCGTTTTGATAACATTCTTTCGAAAGATCCTTTGAATTTCACAGATCTGAAAAAGTACAGTTCCAGGCTTAAAGAGTCCAGAGCGAAAACAGGCTTGACAGATGCTATTGCAGTGGCAACCGGTGAGATATGCGAAATACAAACTGTGATTGCCGCCATGGACTTTTCTTTTATCGGCGGTAGTATGGGGTCTGTGGTAGGGGAGAAGATCAGCAGAGCAATTGATCTCTGTATTGATACCAAGAGTCCACTGATCATCATCTCGAAATCCGGAGGTGCCAGAATGATGGAGTCGGCTTTCAGTTTAATGCAAATGGCGAAAACTTCAGCTAAGTTGAGTCAATTGGCCAAGGCACGTCTGCCCTTTATTTCGTTATTGACAGATCCTACAACCGGGGGAGTGACTGCTTCCTTCGCCATGCTAGGTGATTTGAACATTGCTGAGCCAAAAGCGCTTATTGGTTTTGCTGGACCAAGGGTGATAAAGGACACGATACGCAAGGAGCTGCCTGCGGGCTTCCAAAGCGCCGAATACGTGATGAAGAGTGGGTTTCTGGATTTGATTGTGGAGCGAAAGCACTTGAAGGAGGAAATTGCCAAGGGTTTGCGCTTTTTCAGATGCTAGCTTAGGCTCAGCGGTTTAAGTCTTTGCCGGTGCATCAATTACAGCCATGGTGAGTCGACTGACGCAGACCAGCTTTTCCCGATCATCATAGATTTTGATTTCCCATACCTGCGTTGATCTCCCTAAATGCAGTGGTTTGGCCACCCCTGTAACCAATCCTCCTGTGACGGATCTTATGTGGTTGGCATTTATTTCTAGTCCAACGCACCGCTTCTTGGCCAGATCTACTGTCAGTGTGGAGGATATGCTGCCCAGAGATTCTGCCAGCACCACAGAGGCTCCACCGTGAAGCAGCCCCATTGGCTGCTTCGTGCGGTGGTCTACCGGCATTGTTGCTTTCAGATAATCTGGCCCCACCTCTATCATCTTAATGTCAAGGTGCTCAAGCATATTCCCCTTTGAGCCAGCATTTAGTGCTTCGACAGAGGGTGTAATTTTCCAGATTGGTTCCATTGTTTGTTCGGCCTACTTCTTTTATGCAATTGTAATCTTCTTGTTCAGGTAAACGTCCTGAATTGCGTGTAGTATTTCAACTCCTTCTTTCATAGGTCTTTGGAAGGCTTTGCGACCGGAGATCAGACCCGCTCCACCTGCGCGCTTGTTGATTACAGCTGTTTTGACGGCTTGTGCCAGATCTGATTTACCGGAAGAGGCTCCACCAGAGTTGATCAAACCGACTCGACCCATGTAGCAGTTGGCTACCTGATAGCGACAAAGATCAATTGGGTGTTTGCTCGAAAGTTCAGAGTACATCTTCGGGTGAGATTTTCCAAACCCTATTGCCTTGAATCCTCCATCATTGATTGGCAGTTTTTGCTTGATGACATCCGCCTGGATGGTCACGCCAAGGTGATTTGCCTGGCCTGTGATATCGGCTGCCGCGTGGTAATCGGTTTTACCTTTTTTGAAGGCCTTGTTTCGAGCGTAACACCAAAGAATGGTTCCCATTCCCAGTTCATGTGCATGCTGGAAAGCCTCAGAAATTTCTACAATTTGATTTCGGGTTTCAGGAGATCCGAAATAGATCGTTGCGCCTACTGCAGCAGCTCCCAATTCCCAGGCAGCTTCAACCGTTCCAAAGAGCACTTGCCTGTGACCATTAGGATAGCTCATCAGCTCGTTGTGGTTGATTTTTACCACAAAAGGAATCTTATGCGCATATTTTCGTGCAACGGTACCAAGTACACCGTAGGTGGTTGCAACTGCATTGCAGCCGCCTTCAATAGCGAGTTCGATAATTTTTTCCGGATCAAAGTAAATTGGGTTTGGCGCGAAGGAAGCTCCTCCCGTATGCTCAATTCCCTGATCGACCGGAAGTATCGACATATATCCAGTGTTAGCCAGTCTTCCATTGCTGTAGATGGCCTGGAGATTTCGCAGGGTCTGTATGTTTCTGTTGGAAAGTCCCCAAATCTTGTCCACTACATCGGCAGAGGGAGCATGTAGCATTTTCTTTGGGATCGTTTTGCATTCGTGAGCCAGGAGTTTCTTGGCATCTTTCCCAAGCAGTTCTTCAATCTGTTTCAAAGTCATGGTAAAATTGTGAATTGTTTTCGGGTGCAAAAGTAGGAAAAACAGTAATAGTTATCCCTTGTTTAGTGGCTTAGAGACAAGGAATGTATATTTTTGTGGCTTGTTTGCGGAAAGAGGGGAAATAGAAAAATCAAAAAATATGCTTCAATATGGAAATCAGCTTTCCAGATAACTTCATATGGGGAACATCAACGGCCGCTGCTCAAATTGAGACTGCCTCTGACCATGAGTGGAACGGTGTTCAATCGAAAGACGGTTTTGTATTTCGTAGGACCATTGATCATGAGCTTCGCAGGGAGGAAGACCTGGGTTATATCTGCATGTTTGGGCAGATGTACAGGATGGGGGTTGACTGGGCAAGGCTCCAGCCAAGACCTTTGGCAGCACTGGATCAAGAAGTAGTAAAAGAATACCGTGACTTTATGCTTGCCTTAAAAGAGCGAGACATGAAGATCATGTTTGTTATTCATCATTTCACCAACCCCAATTGGTTTGCAAATCTTGGTTCCTGGAAGAGAGAGAGCAATGTTAAGTTTTTTCTCGACTTTGGGAAAAAGGTTGCTGCAGCCTTTGGTGATCTTGTCGACAATTGGAACACTTTTAATGAGCCGGGCGTATATTGTTTCAATGCTTTTTTGACAGGTATTTTCCCGCCCTTTGAGAAGAGTTACGGAAGCATGCGCAAGGTTTTGGCAAATTTAGGCAAAGCCCATCACGAGTTATTCCCAATTCTCAAGAAGTATACTCCGGATATACCGATCGGAATATCGAAGAACTGCGTTTCTTTTTACGCGCATAACCCATTGGGTAAACCTTTGGCCAAACTGGCAGACAGTCATTTCATGGATCTGGTGGCAGATACATTTGCTGAGCAATTGGATTATCTCGGATTGAGCTATTATGCAAGAATCGGCTTCGATCCAAGACCTGTGACAGAGATTGATATGCCGGGCAAGCTTGCGAAAATGGGCAGGAGGCATGACCGAATGTGGGAATATTACCCTCAGGGATTAAAAGATAGTCTCTTGCGTTTTCATCAGCGCTACAATTTGCCAATGATGATTACCGAAAACGGTATTTGCAGTGATGATTGTGATGTGAGAATAGAAAGCATAAAGGACTATTTGCGCATTCTGCACGAATGCATGGAAATTGGCGTTGATATTCGGGGATATATGCATTGGTCCACTTTTGACAATTTTGAGTGGAATTTGGGTCCAACCTATCAATTCGGTCTCGTCAAGGTAGATATGCAGACGATGGAAAGGAGCATGAAAAAATCTGGAGAGTTTTACATCGATGTATGTGAACGAAATGGGTTCTAGGCTTGGGACTGTGAAGGAAGACAAGGAAAAATGGAAAAGGAAAGATCCTTAAGATCGCGCATATTAGGCTGTGCAGTTTTCTCTCTGATTACGCTATTGCTTTTTTGCAGTAGTCTGTCGGCTCAGGAAAAGTACACGATAAGCGGTTATTTGAAAGATGCTGAATCTGGCGAAACCTTGATTGGCGCAAATGTTTTTGATGCCAGGGAAAAGTCTTTTGGGGCCACTACTAATCTATATGGATTCTTCTCTATTACTCTGGAGGCCGGAGTATATGAGCTGGAATTTTCCTACATCGGATATGAGTCAGTGAGAGCCAGGGTTGATTTGCAAGAGGACCTGGTGTACAACCTGGAGATGAATCTTAAAGGATTTGCAAGCTCGCAAGAGATTGTTGTTAAGGCAGAGCGGCAGGATGAAAATGTGAACAGTGCGGACATGGGTACGGTGGAATTGTCGGTTGATAAGATCAAGACGCTGCCAGCGCTGCTTGGAGAAGTTGACGTTCTGAAAACCATTCAACTGTTACCTGGTGTGATGTCTTCTGGAGAAGGCAATTCGGGCTTTTATGTTCGTGGAGGCGGGCCGGATCAAAACCTGATTTTGCTTGATGATGCTACCGTTTTCAACACAGGCCATTTGTTGGGCTTTTTCAGTGTTTTCAATGCAGATGCAATCAAGAATACCACACTTATAAAGGGTGGGATGCCGGCGCAGTACGGTGGTCGTTTGTCTTCAGTGCTTGATATCAGTATGAAGGATGGCAACATGAAGAAGTTTCAGGCGACAGGTGGTATTGGTCTTCTGTCCAGCCGATTGACCTTGGAAGGTCCTTTGAAAAAGGAGGTCTCTTCCTTTATGATATCTGGTAGACGAACCTATGCTTTTGAGCTGGCGCAGCCGGGAATTAACAGGACAGATTTTGCAGGGACCAGCTATTATTTTTACGATCTCAATGCAAAGGTAAACTATCGCTTTTCTGACAAGGACAGACTATACCTAAGTGGCTATTTTGGACGGGATGTGTTGACCTATAAGTTCAATAATCGAGATTTGGATCTGAATATGCCTTATGGAAACATCACCGGTACTTTGCGTTGGAACCACTTGTTTAGCAATAAGCTGTTCATGAATGCTTCTGCGATCTATAATGACTATCAATTCAAATTTGGATTTGGAGCATCGGATTTCGAGTTTACGCTGGAGTCTGGTGTGAAAGATGCCAACCTGAAAGTCGATTTTGACTATTATCCTGTATCCACTCACAAAATCAAGTTTGGGGCGAATTATACCTATCACACCTTTATTCCCAATGCCGCATCTGGCAGATCAGGGGATGTGGAGTTCGCAGGTATAGAAAACCGCCAGTATGCCAATGAGTATGCCATCTATGCCCAGGATGAAGTAGATCTTGCTGACTGGCTAAAGGTAAACTTGGGGGTTCGGTGGTCTCGGCTTCAACAGATAGGTCCTTATGAACAGTATCTGTATGATGATTTCAGTATCCCCCGCGATACTATTTTCTTCGGGCGCGGAGAAAGTATCCAATCCTATAGCAGCATCGAACCGCGAATCTCTGCTCGGATCAAACTGGATGAGGTTAGCAGTATGAAGGCTGGAGTGAGTTGGAATGCACAGTATTTACATTTGGTGAGTGTTGGAAACACCTCCTTGCCGGCAGATTTGTGGTTGCCAAGCAATGTGAAGGTGGAACCTCAAAGAGGGGTGCAATACTCGGCAGGTTACTTCCGAAATTTTCAAGACAACATGTACGAGGCTTCGGTAGAGCTATACTACAAGGATATGAAAAACCAGATTAGATATGCCCCGGGTTATGTTCCTGAGTTAGGGGTGGATCCGGATGAAAGCTTTATTTATGGCTCTGGTCGCTCTTACGGTTCTGAGTTTTTTGTTCGCAAGAACTTTGGAGCAGCAAATGGTTGGATAGGCTACACAATTTCGAAAACGGATCGGCAATTTGATGAAATTAATGAAGGAAGGCGTTTTCCTGCGAAATACGATCGAACGCACGATCTGTCTGTTGTACTTTCCTATGAGTTGTCAGAAAAATGGACTTTTGGAGGGGCATTTATCTATGGTACCGGGACCGCATTTACTTTGCCGATCGGACGGTATCTGATCAACGGAGATGTTGTAAATCAGTACGGAGATGTGAACAGTTATCGTATCAAGGATTATCACCGAATGGATTTGAGCGCAACTTACAAGAGCAATAAGCAAAAGAAATGGGATTCGAGCTGGACATTCAGCGTTTACAATATTTACAATCGCAAAAACACCTTCTTTATATTCTACGATGCAGAATTCATGCTTGAGGAAGGCAGTTTAAGTACTAAGGCCTATTCTGTTGCTCTGTTTCCGATCATCCCTTCAGTTACCTATAATTTTAAATTTTAGTTCCCTTGAAAAGATTATTGACTTTAGTTGCAGTGATTTTGGCGCTGGGGGCCTGTCAGGACGAAATCACTTTGGAACTTCCAGAACCTGATGATGCCATTGTCGTGGAAGGAAGCATCGAGAATGACAGTATTGCTGTGGTCATACTGACCAGGAATGACCCTTATTTTTCTTCCTTCAATTTCAATGATTTGGGAGACTATTTTGTCACGGATGCTGAGGTTCGTGTCACAGATGGTATCGATACCGTTCAGCTCACAGAGTTGAGCGTTCCCAGCACTGCAGGATTCGACTTCATCGTGTATGCTGATTTGGCATATGACATGATTGGAGAAATGGGCAAGACTTACTGGTTACTTGTACAAGCAGGTGATACTGAGCTAAAAGCGCAGACAACCATACCAAATATGCAGCAGATTGATTCTTTGTATTATCGACCAGTTACGGAGGATAATGACACTCTGGTGGCTTTACGGGCAACTGTCAAAGATCCCGATACCTTAGGAAATTATTACCGCTCCTTTACACGGGTAAACAGCGATCTCTTTTGGCCTCCATTGAACTCTGTGGCCGATGATCTTTTTATTAATGGTGTTAGCTTTGATTTTCCAATCTTTAGGGGACAGCCCAGGACAGAGGAGCTTGATCCAAATACTTACGGTTTTTTCACCAGAGGTGATACTGTTCGAGTTAAATTTTGTGCAGTAGATGCCAGGCATTACGATTTTTGGGCTACAATCGAACAACAGTTGGGGCAGGAGGGAAGTCCTTTTGCCTCTCCAACGGAGATTTTGAGTAATGTTGAAGGCGGACTGGGAGTTTGGGGTGGCTATGGGGCCGTTTACAGGACAATCATCATCGGTGATTAGGGCATAATCAATCTGTGTGTTTCAAAGCGATTGGGAGATTTTTAACTTTGCAAAAAACGAAAGAATGAGCGATACTCAAGAGAAAATAAAAGTACTGATTATCGGTTCTGGTCCGGCCGGATATACTGCTGCAATCTATGCAGCCAGAGCGGGATTGAACCCTGTAGTGTACACAGGAATCAAACCTGGTGGGCAGTTGATGGATACCACTGACGTAGAGAATTACCCGGGATATCCTAAAAGCATCACGGGGCCGGAAATGATGACTGATTTTGAGGAGCAGGCAAAACGCTTTGGTACTGAGGTGCGCTTTGGGCATGTAACCAAGGTGGAGTTTTCACCCTTGAACCACAAGATTACAATTGATGATAGTGCTGTGGTATATGCTGAAACGGTCATTATCTCGACTGGAGCATCTGCAAAATGGCTGGGCCTTGAGTCTGAAATTCGATTGCGTGATATGGGTGGAGGAGTAAGTGCTTGTGCAGTCTGTGATGGCTTCTTTTACAAAGGTCAAGATGTCATTGTTGTAGGGGCTGGGGACACTGCTTCAGAAGAGGCCTTATATCTGTCAAAGCTCTGCACCAAGGTGCACATGCTTGTTAGACGAGATGAGATGAGAGCTTCAAAGATTATGCAAGAGCGGGTGAAGCAAGCCGAAAACATCGAGATTCATTGGAATACCAGTACTTTGGAAGTTCTCGGAGAGTCGGGAGTGGAAGGTGCAAAGGTGAAGAACAATATCACTGGTGAAGAAAGCACCATTCCTGTGACTGGGTTTTTCGTGGCGATAGGTCATAAACCAAATACTGATTTGTTTAGCGATGTACTGGACATGGATGATCATGGATATCTAATCACTCAAGCTGGAAGCACGCTAACCAATGCAGAGGGTGTATACGCTTGCGGAGACGTTCAGGATAGCATTTATCGTCAGGCAGTGACTGCAGCAGGTACTGGCTGTATGGCGGCATTAGATGCGGAGCGTTATCTGTCGCAAAAGGAATTCGAGGCGAGTCAAACAACAGAAAAGACGGAGGCATAATGGCAACAAAGAGCATACATGATTTCGAGGTTAAGAATCTGCATGGAAAACCGGTTTCCCTATCGGATTACAAAGGTAAGGTCTGCCTGGTCGTCAATACAGCATCGGAATGCGGACTGACCCCTCAACTGGCCAAACTACAGGAGTTGCAAGAGGAGTTTGCCGCTGAAGACTTTACGGTACTTGGCTTTCCATCAAACGATTTTCAGGGGCAGGAACCGCTGGAAGGTGAACAAATCAAGGACTTTTGTGAATTAAACTATGGCGTTGATTTCCCGATGTTTGATAAGGTGACTGTAAAAGGAGATGAAGCAGTGGACCTTTACAAGTTTCTCAGCGAGAAAGAAAAAAACGGTAACATCGGCTCTAAACCAAAGTGGAATTTTCATAAATATCTGGTGAACAAGGAAGGGGAGGTAGTTGACTACTTTTGGCCAACAACCTCGCCCACTTCGACGCGGGTGAAAAAAGCCATTAAAAAGCTATTGAGCTAACAAAGGGCTCACATGCTTAAGTTAAGCCTGAGGTACTTGTAGATAAAGGCTTCATTTCTAAGTGCTTTTTACGCCTTTCACAAAAAAAAATCACATCTTTACGGCATATCTGCGAGACAAGCTCAGTAGATAGATGAATTTTCAATCAATCTGGGGTATGTCAATACCTTGCTGTAATAAATGTAGATGGACATAGATCTGCTAATACCGTGTCTTGTGGATCAGTTTTTTCCTGATTCGGCGATGAACATGGTCAAAGTTTTGCGACGCGCTGGTTGCAGAATTCACTATAATCCTGACCAAACCTGCTGTGGATTTCCCGCTTACGATAGTGGTCATTGGGAGTATGCTCAGTCAATCGGAACTAAGGTTTTGAATGAATTGACAACAGAGAGACCTGTTGTCAGCATGTCTGGAACCTGTGTAGGGCACTTAAGACACACTCTTGTAAGGCTGTTTGAAGAGCGTCAAATGGTTAGTAGAAGTTTGGCTTTGAAGGAAAGAGCCTTCGAGTTCTCAGAGTTTCTGGTGGATGTTTGCCGGTACACAGATTTTGGAGCCCGGTTTGAGGCTAATGTCACCTTTTTGGATGCTTGTAATGCTGTAAACAAATGCGGGGTGAGGGAGGCTCCACGTAAGCTGCTTTCGAATGTGGAAGGGCTATCGCTGCGTGAAATGCCTAAAGGAGATGTTTGCTGTGGCTATAATGGCAGTTTTTTCTTTGAGAATTCTGCACATGCGGATCGCTTTGGTCTTGAAAAGGTAAACCAGATTATTGCCAGCACCAATGCTGATTATATTATTTCCACTGACATGAGTTGCCTCATGCACCTCGATCGGGTCATCAAGCAAAACAATAAGTCCCTTAAGGTCTTGCACTTGGCGGATGTATTGTCGGCAGGTTGGTAGCGCGCTGGCTTTTTGCAGTCTGCGAAGTTATCAACATTGGAATAATCACTTTTTGTTGGACGTTGATGAACATAAACGTATAGTTGTGAAAATACAGTACTACCTACTAACCGCAGTTTTGTTAATCAGTTTTTGTTTCTTTAGCTGCACGAGTTCTTTCAAATGGCAAAGTCTAAATCAGAGTTACGGTAGAGTACTCGATGATGGCAAAGAAAACGATCAACAGGTCTACAATGATCTGCTTCGTAAATCCCGTGTCTACGGAAAACCCATATTCATAGATTTCTTTATTAAGTCCTGCCGACCCTGCAAAATGATGGATCGTGAAGTCTATACTCAGAAATCTGTCAGTCGGTACTTAAACGAAAATTTCCTTTGCTATAAGATCGATGGCGAGGATTTTGACGGAATGGGCATTGCACAGCGCTACAATGTGAAAGGCTATCCAACGATGATCTATATTGATTCTGATGGCAAAGAGTTGAGTCGATTGGAGGGCTACGCCGATGCCGACAGACTGACTTCAAGTGCAAGATCGGCTCTGATGAGATATCAGCAACAGACCGCTTGCTTAGTAGATTGAGTGCCGATGCTGGAAAGAGAATTTGATTGCGCGGTGGGCCGAAGTGTCAAAATAGCCGCGGGCGCAGTGGTATGAGCTGCATAGCCAGCGTGGTGACTGCCTGGCAATGGCGGCTCGGAGCCTGCGGAGAGACGACAGTGCCAGAGCAGGAACAGCTGGATATGTAGTGAATACAAACGGAGCACGGGACTACAGTTTACGCGTATCTCTGCCGGTTCGCTCCAAAAAAATCGCTATTTCCGAACTAGCAATTG
>JAHDEE010000139.1:0-1520 GCA_020629005.1 Chitinophagales bacterium | reverse complement strand
TGATGAATTCTCTTTAAAGTTCGTCCGACGGTTCGGCTCCACTCTGCTAGCAATAGCAGGGCAGGTAGGGGTTTTCCAGCAAGTGGCTGTAGTCCATTCCTGCGCCGCAATAGGCCGACACGATCTGAATTCCACCATGTATGTTTAGATTGAATTCATATGATTCTGATGCCGGGACTTTGATTTCAGAGGGATAGGCTCCGTTTTGATCTGCAAATTTCTTCAGATATTCTGAGTAGACCTGGAAGCTGGTAACAAAGCCCATGTAATCGGCATTGGCATCCTGCGTAAGAAATTGCTTTGCTATTGCAGCGGCATGTGCAAAATTGGGGGTAGGGTTAAAGACTGTTTGATGGGAAAATCGATCTGGGAAAGTAAGCCAGCGATTGTTGAGGATCAGATCCAGCTCTTTCTTTCCGACGGCTCTGTAGAGGGTTTTAAGCATTGGGTTCAATTTACTGTGATAGGAGATTTTTGGAAGAAAACCGCAGCTCGCCTGAGCTGCGGCCTTCTTATGAGATGCTTACATGAATGGTTCATCAAGAATGGCTCGCTGAACCTCTGTAAGTTTTTGGCGTTCAAACCAAACTTTTTCTCTGTGAGGAATTGCAGGCAATTCTGTTTTGCCTATTGCTTTTGAGAATAATGCTTTAATAAGTTTCATAACATTCGGGGTTAAAGGTGAATAATAGGGAGAAGGTGATTTGGGGAAATTTGGGTTGATCGAAATTGTTCTCTGGAATATCTATCGTTTCGTTGTATCAGTAAAACCAATCGAATCGCGTTTCTGTTTGATAAATACACTCTATCTTCGTCATAGATCAAATCTGATTAAGATTATTAGAAGGAGGGGGTGACCCAACCTGCGAAAATCAATGTCGCCCCCTCCATAATTAACCTGCGATCTTTAATTCATTTTATCGTTATTTTTCAAAGAGCTTCAAAAAGAAAGCCCGACAATTTTTCAACTGCCGGGCTTCATAATTAATGATTGAATTAACATCATCAGCGATGAAGCCCTAAGCGGTCATTCGTATCCGTATCCGTATTTGTATTCGTAAAGCAGGCAGAGGAACTGTCGGTTGAACAGACTAAACCCAGTATGAGTGCCAATGGTTCCATATTTTTCTGCTGTTGTTTCATTTGATTGCGCTGATTAAAAAAAAAGGCCCGAGCGGTAAGCTCGGGCCTCATTGAATTTGATATTCGTACGCATTTCCCGAGCTATAAAATGTTCTGCTGATCCGCTGTGGAATCCGTTGCAGTGCAATCAAGCGTGTTAATATTTAGGTTAAAAGTGGTCATAATACGTACTGTTTTTTTTGATTTCGATTCAAAGATAGGTCAAAATACCGTGCGGTGCAAAGCAATGGGAAAGAAATTCTGTTAAGAATTTGTTAACGTCTCTCAGACTGGACATAAGGCCTTGATAAACAAAGGAATACCTCTGTAAATCTCATTGTGTAGACAAGCAGTTTAGAAGTTGCTGAGCATTGCGCTGATTAGAAAAGCCCTGATAC